>JAQTSA010000041.1 GCA_028711575.1 Candidatus Omnitrophota bacterium
GAATTTTTCAAAAGCCTTAATCATATAATAAAGATTGTTTCGGCGTTTACTCAATATTTGGTCATACTCGGCTAAAGCCCCCAAACCAACAGCCGCTTCCAGTTCATTCATCTTGGCCGAAAACCCAATTCGCTCAAAAATAAAACGGATGTCGTGATTCTTTCCATACTGAAAACGTTTGTCGCAATAACTTGACGCGGTATTAAGCAGACAACTTTCACATTTACACGCCCGGCCGTGACTGCGTAGAGACCTTAAAATAGCAGCATAATCGGAATTGTTAGTCGTCACGATTCCGCCTTCAATGGTCGTAATAATGTGAGCGACATAAAGGCTATAGGCCGCCATATCGCCTAAGGTGCCTACCGTCTTTCCTTTATACTCCGCGCCGTGAGCTTCAGCGGCGTCTTCAATCACATAAAGGTTATGCTTCTTTGCAATTTGGTTTATCTCATCCATCTTGGCCGGCTTACCCATTAAATGAACCGGAAGAATCGCTTTAGTTCGAGCAGTGATAGAAGATTCTATCAATGACGGATCAATATTTAAAGTCTCTCTATCTATATCAACAAAAACCGGCCTAAACCCGGCCTGTAAAACCGCGTTAGCTGTCGCGACAAAAGAAAGTGCCGGCATGATTATCTCATCATCCCGTTTAGCGCCATAATCATAAAGAACCGCCAAGGCTAAAGCTAAAGCGTCTGTCCCGCTGGAAAGAGCGACTGCTTCTTTCGTGCCGGTTAAAGCCGCGAACTTCTTTTCAAATTCCCGGACTAATTTACCGCTCGATAAACGATTGGAATCAATCGCTTGGTTAATAAGTTGTTTAGCTTTATCGGAAACAGCGATAGTTCCAAAAGGTATTCTCATAATTAACTCCAAGTTATATTGTTAGATCCGATTCAATTAAGAATCATACCCCGCTCTGGCTATAATAGATAATTTGACTTCCAGTAGTATCAAAATTAAAAGGCACATATAACAATTTGTTTAAAGCCTGCTTAACTTGAGCTTGGTTTTCCGGTTTGACAAGAAAGAGAATAAACCCACCGCCACCGGCGCCCAAAAGTTTACCGCCGGTCGCGCCGGCGGTAATCGCTTTTTGATATATGGCATCAATGTCTCCGTTAGAAACTCGGCTTGATAAGCTTTTCTTCAACAACCAGTTTTCATGCAACAATTTACCGAAATCGGAGATAAGGCATTGACTACTTAATATTGAAATAGCTTCATCGACCATGCCGTGCATAATTTTTAGTTCTTTATTCTTTTTGGGAATTTGGGTGATCTTATCTTTAGCGACTTCCGAGGCAATCCTGGTAAAGCCGGTAAAAAAAAGCATTAAATGGCTCTTGAAATCATTTAGGCGTTCTTTAGGAATAATCACCGGCCTTACTTCGATTTCATGGTTACCGTTAAACTCAATTTTGTTTAATCCGCCGAAAGATACGATAACCTGGTCTTGAGAACCGACATTTTCTTTAATCATTTCCTGTTCTATCTCAATAGCTTCAAGAGCTAATTTTTTCTTTGTAACCATTTTCCCGTTAAGAGCGTACAATGAATGCAGCAAGCCTACGGTAAAAGATGAGCTGGAGCCCAATCCGCTTCGCGCCGGCAAATCGCCATCGTAATGAACGACCAGCCCTTTTTCAATATTTAAGAATCTGAAAACCTCCCGAACTGACGGATGATCGATCTCGCTGATCTCTTTCACATTTTCGTGACGAGAATAAACGATACTATGCTTATACTCAAAAAAAGGCGGTAAAGACCGACAGCTAATATAAGAATACTTGTCAATTGTCGTTGACAACACTGCTCCGCCATTTTCTTTATACCAAGTCGGATAATCTGTGCCCCCGCCAAAAAAAGAAATCCGCAGCGGCGTTCTGCTTATAACCATAGACCCTCCACTTTAAGCTATATTTTGTTTATACCAACAAATAGTTTTTTTAATCCCTTCTTTTAGCGTAACTTGAGGTTCCCAGCCGATAGCTTGTTTAATTTTGTTACAATCTAAACAAAGCTTTGTCGGAATAGTTGGTTTGGAGAGATCATGCTCAACAGTAAGCTTTTTACCCGATGCTGAAATAATTAAATTTACCAAATCTTTTATTGAGGTGGCCTTACCTAAACCAACATTAAACAATTCAAACTTTGATTCCTGTTTTTCTAAAGCTGTCTCGACACACCGGACTAAATCATCAATATATAAAAGGTCGCGCTCTTCCTCTCCACTGCCCCAAACAAGAATATCGCCGCCTTCTTCGGCGGTCATAACTTTAGTTATAGTCGCTCCAAAAACATGCGATTTTTCTAAATCATATTTATCATGCGGCCCATAAATGTTTGAGTGCCGTAAAACAGTATATTTAGCCGAACCTATTTTAGCATAAAACTCGCATATTTTTTCGATATAAACTTTTGTCCAGCCAACACCGAAATAATTAGGGTAAATCGCGTCGTTAGCATTATAATCGCTTTCTTTTAAAGGAACACTTGATGGCTGATACATCACTGTACAACTGAAGAAAACAACGTGCTCGGCACCCTGTTCGTAAGCCGCGCGAAAAATAAGAGAATTCATCACGGCGTTATCGGTTACATGATAATGAGGCTTGCTAACTATTTCTTTTGCCCCCGAGGTTGTCGCCGCGGCCTGAATGATGATATCCATTCCTTTTACAACCCGGTTAACATCCTCAGAATTGGTAAGATCGGCTCTTAAAAAGGTAACATTGCTAAGCGAATAAGGATCTCGCTTAAGGTGAGTTGCAAAAACCTGATAGCTGTCATTTTTCGCAAAATGTTCAACAAGATTTCTTCCAATAAATCCGGTAGCTCCACAAATTAAAACCTTTTTTTTCATTTTTCTCCCGCCTTTGGCTGATTAATTATTAATTCGTTCTTTTTAGTATCAGCAAAAACTTTAAATATTTTTTCGGCAACAACTTTAGGACTGCTGGCGAATTTGTCCTTTTTGCTTAGGCTGATCCTTGCCGGATAGATATCCAAAAATCTAACGTCTACTGATTCTTTCTGTAAACTTTTGGAAAACCCGTTCAACCCCCATTTACTCGCGCAATAAATCGAACGCAAATAATGAGACTTAAGGCCCGACATAGAATTAATGTTTATAACAGTACCTGATTTTTTCTTTCTAAAATACTTATATATTTCTTTAGTTAAAAGTATCGGGCCGATCAAATTAACTTCTATTAAATCTTTAACTTGCTTATTAGTTATCTTTTCTAAAGCTAAACCCGGACAAAGAATACCGGCATTATTTATCAAGACATCTATTTTTTTTCGGCGAGCAGTTTCAGCAAGGTTTGTTATTGTCTTTACGTTTTTAAGGTCACCGGCAACTAAATCGCATCTGACGCCTAAAGCGGAAACCGAATCAACGACTTTCTTCAAAGATCTTTCCTGACGATCGCTAACAATTAAGTCAAACCCGTTACCGGCAAAAGTTAAAGCTAACTCGCGCCCTAAACATCCTGAAGCTCCCGTAATTAACGCTCTCACTAAACTAGCTCTCCTTCAGTAAACACGTTATAGCGGCGGCTTACTTTGTCCTTATTCTTTCGATACCACTCAATAGTTTCCCGAACGCCTTCTTCGATTGAAATTGAGGTTTTAAAGCCGACCTCTTTAGCTCGCGACATATCCATTAATCGTTTAGCATCACCGGACGGTTTAGAGGTATCCCAAAAAATTTCCGGTTTTGAATCCATGTTATCGATTACGATCTCAACAATTTTTTTAATGCTTACACCTTCTCCGCTTCCAAGGTTAAGCGGCTTGTTGTATCCTTTTTCAACGACAAGCATCATTCCCCGAGCGACATCTCGAGCATGAATAAAGTCGCGAATAGCTGAGCCGTCTCCCCAGACATTAAACGGGTTCTCACCATCAAAGGCCCGTTTAATAAGCGAAGGAATTACCATCGCGTTTTCCGGGTCAAAGTTATCGTAAGGGCCATAAACATTAGCCGGACGAACGATCGATATGTTTTTCCAGCCGTACTCGATGGCATAACTTTCGGCTTGAAGTTCGCCCATTCGTTTAGCCCAACCGGCGAACCGGTCATTCGGTGAAGGAAAAGTTTTCCAGACATCATCTTCATAAAAGATCTCTGCCGGCGAGTATACTCCAATAGAACTTGTAAACAGGTAACGGTCAACTTCACATTTCCGGGCAGCTTCCATCATATTAGTATTAAAAAGAATCGTTGGAACAAAGAATGAAGCCGGTTTAGTTTTAGTCATTGCCGGAGAGCCTTTAATCCCTACCAGGTTAAAAACAATATCTTGGTTTTTACAAACTTTAATGCAGTTATTTATGTCGGTAAGATTTACCCGAAAAAATTCCGCTTCAGGATGAGCGCGTGATGGGTCATCGAGAGAGGCTATTCTAACTTTTGCGCCGGCGGCCAAGAGTTCTTCAACTAAAGGGCGGCCGATAAGTCCTGTTCCTCCGGTAACTAATACTTTCTTTCCTTTATACATTGTTGCCTCCTTATTTCTCAACCGTAACAGCTTTCCACGGGTTACGTTGTAGTTCTTCTCTCCAAAAAATAAGCATATCTTCTATAGTTTTTTCTAGTGGTATTTCCGGTTGCCAACCCGTGTCGGCTTTAAACTTGTCAATACACGGGATCTGTAAAGTAACATCGGATGGACGAAGGAGTTTAGGGTCAACCTTTACTTTTGGGCTTGCCGTTGATGAAGCTAACATTATATCTAAAGCTTCACCTACCGTCATCGTTCGATTCCCTCCGATATTATAAACCTCACCCGGCTTACATTTGTTAACTAACAGCCAATACGCCCTTACCGCATCACGTACATCACAAAAAGTCCTAACTGATTCCAGATTGCCCACACGAACTACCGGTTCTTTTAACCCTAACTCAATCGCAGCAATTTGTTTTGAGAAAGCACTCATAACAAACACGTCGCCTCGTTTTGGTCCAGTATGCGTAAACATCCTAGTGCGAATTGTTTTCATTCCGTAAGACAAAAAATATTGGGAAGCGATCATATCTTCAGAAACCTTGCCTACGGCATAAGGAGACGCCGGCCGAAGCGGACACTGTTCTGTTATCGGTAAATCATCTTCTGTGACTTGACCGTAGACTTCACTTGATGAACAAACATGAATAACAGGATCAATTTCGGTAATCCTTACCGCTTCAAGCAAATTGGTTGTTCCAATCGCGTTTGTCCATAAAGTATGTACGGGAGAATTAAAACTGGTCACAACATAGCTTTGGGCTGCCAGATGAAAAACAATGTCCGGTTTTATTTCTTTAAATTGACGGATCATACTGCCTAAATCGCAAAGATCAGCGTCAAACAAATTTATTTTATCGTAAATATCTATTAAGTTATCACGCGGCGACCGCCACCGGCACATTCCAAAAATTTTATGGTTCTGATCAAGATTTAAAATATACTCAGCCAAATGACTGCCGACAAAACCGGTAACGCCTGTAATTACTATATTCATCTTTTTCCTCCCTAAAATTAAAACGGCCCTTTGAATTCTATTTCTTCGATTTCTAATTTAGTGCTGGGTTCCCAGGCTTTTTCCTTGGGCCTTAACATCGCGTAAGCAAACGAGGCAATCCCTTTGGCGTTAGGATAAAAATGTTCTTCTAAAGTAGGGGTCGTCGGGCAAGGGGTCGCGGCAAAACCGATACGCTTGACTTTAACTTCACTTGAAAGGCCGTTCTCCCAAAGCCGGCTGATTATTTCCGAACCAAACCCAGCCTGAACCCAGGCATTATCGACAATAACGACATGCTTTGTTTTCTTTACCGATTTAATGATCGTTTCAATGTCAATCGGATTTAAGGATATTGGGTCAATAACCTCAGCTTGCAAGCCAACTTCCTTTAAAAATTTTTCGGCCCTTAAACATTCTACCGCCATAGAAGAAACACCAATTAAAGTAATGTCGGATCCTTCAGTCAAAACCCGGGCTTTTGAAATATCAACAGTATAATCTTCTTCGGGAACAGGCCCCTTTTGATAATACAACAACCTATGCTCAATAAAAATAACCGGATTATTGTCACGAATCGCCGCGATTAAACAACCTTTCGCGTCGTATGGCGTTGACGGCGCGACAACTTTAAGGCCGGCAACGTTCATAAACATCGGGTAAAGACTTTGTGAATGCTGCGGCCCTTGGCCCCAACTTTTGCCGATCATTGAACGGATAACTAAAGGAACATTTAACCGGCCGCCGGACATATAACTCATTTTAGCTGCCATGTTAACAATCTGGTTCATCGCAAGCAACATGAAATCCATTCGAATGTGAGTCTGAATCGGCCTAAGTCCGCCTAAAGCCATACCGATCGCAACCCCGGTCATTCCGTCTTCAGCTAAAGGAGTATCAAACACTCTTTGCGGGCCGAACTCTTCAAGAAGCCCGAGGGTCGTACCTAAAATAGCTTTAGGGTCATCGACACCCTGGCCCATAACGACGACCGATTCATCACGCGACATTTCGTTTTTGGTCGCTTCTAATATCGCTTGAGGATAAGTTAAAATTCTTTCCATATTTAATCCTTAAAAACATCTGTCATTAACTCTTCTTTGCCGGGGAAAGGACTCTTCTCGGCAAAGATGAAGGCATCTTCAATTTGTTGTTCGACTTTTTGATTTATCTTTTTGATAACTGAAGGTTCAATCTCAGCGCGTATTTTTTTCAGTTGGTCGTTATCTTTACAGTGAGAGACTTCCTGTTCAGACCGATAACCAAGATGAAAGTCATCGTTTGGCCCGACATGTTCTCGCCAGCGGCAGGTATAACACTCCAAAAATGCCGGTCCGCTGCCCTGTCTGATCTGGTCAACAAAAAACTTTGTCCGTTGATAAATTACGCCCAAATCATCTTCTTTTAAGCACTCACTAGCCATACCGTAAGACGCCGCCCGTTTAAAGATATTATCGCTATGATGACGAGTGAGAAAATGAGAATGGATAGCGTACAAATTATTCTCACAGACAAAAAGAACCGGCAATTTTTTTAAAGCGGCAAAATTTAAACTTTCATGAAACGCTCCTTCATCTACCGCGCCATCACCAAAAAACACAACTACTACCGAATCAGATTTTTTGAGCTTTAAGCTATAGGCATACCCTACAGCCAAAGGGATGGTCGTCGCGACAATAGCTGAAGTAACTATAAAGCCGCAACTTGGGTCAAGCAAATGCATTGAGCCGCCCTTTCCTTTGGCACAACCAGTCTGCTTGCCGTAAAGTTCAGCAATCATCTCTTTTAAATTGCCGCCTTTTGCAAGATAAGCGGCATGACTGCGGTAGGTAGCAAATACAGCATCTCTTTCATCTAGCGCGCTACATACCGCGACCGAAACAGCCTCCTGGCCGATTGAAAGGTGTACCGGGCTTTTAATTTTGTCGCTAGGATAAATACGTCCGATTTCTTCTTCTACTCGACGAATAAGATAAAGAGTTCGATATATATCCTGATATTTTTTTTGGTCAAACATCTCTGCTCCGATACCAATCGTACATTATTTTAATTCCTTGTTCTAAACCAGTTTGCGTTTTAAACCCTAAACTTGCAATCTTAGAAATATCCAAAACTTTTTTTGGCATGCCATCCGGCTTAGAGCTATCAAACGCAACCGTTCCTTCATAACCTACAACCTTTTGTATAGTATAAACCAATTCTTTTATAGAAGTAGAAACCCCGCTGCCAATATTAATTGGCTCTGATGATTGATAGCTCTCCATCAAAAAAAGACAAGCACAAGCCGCATCATCAGAAAAAATAAACTCCCGTTCCGGAGAGCCGCTACCCCAGATCGATACAGAATTAAGACCTTTAATCTTAGCTTGATGGAATCTTTCAAGTAAAGCCGGAATAACGTGTGAGTATTCCCGGTTAAAAGTATCATTTACCCCGTACATATTCGTTAAAACAGCTGATATAAAATTAGTTTGGTACTGTTTGTTGTAGGCGGCAGACATCTCTATCCCGGCAAGTTTTGCGACAGCATAAGCCTGGTTGGTCGGCTCTAGTTTTCCTGAGAACAAATAGCTTTCTTTAATCGGCTGAGGACAATTTCTGGGATAAGCGCAGGCGCTGGCCAAAAAAAGAAGTTTTTTAACGCCGGATTCATAAGCCGAATGTATCACGTTAGTCGATATTGAGATATTATCGTAAAGGAATTGCCCGGGATATTTGATGTTAGCTTCAATTCCGCCAACCCGGCCGGCAGCTAAAATAACATAATCAGGCGTTTCTTCTTTAAAAAAGTCAGAAACAAGGAATTGATTCCTTAAATCAAGGGCTGTGCTGTCTTTGGTCAATATATTGGTATAACCTTTAGAGTTTAACAACTTAACTAAAGCTGTCCCCAACAGCCCGGTATGCCCAGCAATATATATTTTTGCTTGTTTTTCCATAATTAGAAACGTGGTGAAATAAATTTTTCTTTCAGATTCTTAAAAGAAATTAAACCGTAAAAACAAACCGTAAAAATAGTTCCAATAGCCAAGTAAAGGCATTTAGCCGGTAAAGACAAAACAAAGGTATTGTTGACAAATATTAAGCCGCAAAGTAAAAGCAAAGTCGCGATAAAGTAAGGCCCTTCAAAATCAGGACAACCTAGTTTATGAGAGTATATTTTCCGTGTTAGATAAAACAAAAAGAAATAAACCAATATCGATACCGCTGCCCCGATAATCCCAAAAAACTTAACACAAAAGGCAATTATACCCCAAGAAATAATTCCGACAATAATTTCGCTCCAAAAAATAAAATTTGTTTTTTTATTTGCCAGGACGAACTGGTTATAAGATATTCCTAAGGCGTATATAACAATAAGAACAAACCATAATGAAACCAAGAGAGAAGCCTCGACAAACTTACCATGCGTCAATATCAAGATAACACTTTTGCCGAACAAAATAACGAACATCCCCGCTAAAGCCAAGAGGCCAAACCATTTCTTTAAGGCCGATTTAACTTTTAAAACACTGGTTTTCTGAGAACAAACTTGGAGTACTTCGGGAGAATAAGTTTGCTGAAAAGCCCGATGGGGCATCATAAAGGCCTTACGATAATCAAGAGAGTGGCTATAAATACCTAAAGAAGATAAACCGATCCAGCGTTCAATAAAAAATCTAGTTATCGATTCAGAAAACATTTCAAAAAGCTGAATCAAAATAGTAGGAAATCCCCTCTTAACAGTTTCTTTTAACCACTTCACTTTAAACCCGGCTTTTAGATACTTAGAAACGTAGATAATTGAAAACAAAAAACCGCCGATTCCAGCCGCTAAATAAGCGTAAGCTAAAGCGGCGACTTTTAGTTTTATAAAAACTAAAGCGACAATTAAGGCGGCCAGGCGGCTGATGAGTTTGGTTATATCTAAAACAGCATGGCTGCTCGCTTTTTTTTCAAGTGTAATCAAAAAAGATACTATTTCCCAGAAAAAGTTAAACCATTCAGCCACAAGAAAAATCCAAAAATAAAATAAAAAAACCGGCTGATAAGATTTAATAGCGAAAGGTAAAACCCAATACCCCAAAACACCAAAAAGTATTATCCAAAAAGCCCGTAAAACTGAACCGGTAACTAAAAGAGTAAACAAAAGGTGAGTTTTTTCTTCTTCGCTAATAGTATAAAAATGGCCGGGCAGTACCCAGCTAAAACCAATAGACGATAACGGGACAACTAAACGAGAAAAAACCATAATAATAGCGACAATCCCGAAATCCCGCGGATCAAGATAATAAGTCGTCAAAGGAATAACAAAAAAAAGGCTGATGACACCGGTTATCATTGACGGGGAGAGATAATAGATAAAATTTTTTCTCATAACAAAATATTTTTCAAAACATCTTCGTTATCGCGAATCCACTCAAAAATGTCGGAAACTGTTTTCTCTATACTGAATTTAGGCCGAAACCGGCAAAGGTTCTCTAACTTTGAATAATCGGTTACATAATAAGGTATATCGGCAAAACGAGCCTGGTCGTCAGTTTGAATATTCAAAGTGTTACCTGTTATTTTCTGACAAAGGCCGGTCAGTTGCCGAAGAGAAACACTGTTTTCTAACCCGCCGCCGACGTTATAAATACCGCCTTGATATTTAGAAATATCTTCTAACTGCGATTTAATAAGGCTATAAGCATCCTGAATATGAAGCACATCGCGAACCTGCTTTCCATTAAAACCGATATATTTCAGATTTTTTTTAAAATAATGGTAAGCCGCCCAAAGAGTTATCACACCCTGATCGATCTTACCCATTTGCCACGGTCCAGCGATAACCCCAAACCGGTCAATTACAGTTGATAAGCCATAAGCTTTTGCGTACTCTTCGATAAACATTTCCGCCGATAACTTAGACGCTCCGTAAAAAGATCGATAACCGCTTAAAGGGAACTGTTCCGAAATACCTTTGGCCGATAACCCGGCAGAAAGGCGCGAAGAATCAATATCAAATCGCAGGTCATCCTCCTTTAAAGGAAGAACGCTTAAAGCCTCTATCGGATAAACCCGGCTTGTTGATAAAAATATAAAGTCCGCCTTTTCCGTTCTGCAAGCTTCCAGACAATTTATCGCGCCAAATAAATTAGTGTCAACAACATATTTAGGTGAAGTTGTATACCCAGCTGAAACTGAAGGTTCCGCTGAACACTCAATTAAAAGATCAAACCCGCGAACACTTTGGATATCTTCTAAATTACGGACATCTCCTTTAATAAAGGATATCCCTTCAGCTCTAAGTCTTGGCAAATTAAGCTCAGAACCTTTACGAACAAGGTTATCTAAAACAACGATCTCTAAAGCGGAGTAATCGCGTTTGAGGTTTAAGGCGATATTTGAGCCGACAAATCCCGCGCCGCCGGTTATAAATACTTTTTTATACTTCATTTTTTATTGGGCTTATCTCTCGCGTTAAGTTTTTCCCATTCTACTTTTAAAGCCTTATATTCTTCCTCTTTTTTCTTGAGAAAATAATAGGTCAGACGAAATTTTTCCTCAAACCCTTTGGGCGTTAACACATAACGAAGTTTGCCTAATTTTTCCGGCCGATTAGAAAAATTCTTTATCTTTAAAATGCCCTTACAGATTAAAGCGTGGACAAGATAATTGGTCTTACCGAGCGAAAGATTAGTCCTGGTAGCTATCTGGCGCTGAGTAAAAGACCGTTTCTTGTCTATTTCGGTAAGAAGATTAAGGATATCTTCTTGGAAAAGATTGATTTTCTCTGTTTTGTTTTGTTCAAGCATTGAACATTATTATAAAAGATTTGGTTTAATCAGTCAATCAAGATTATTATAATCGCTATTTAAAAAAAGAGGTTACGCAGAAAGACGGACAACTATTTCTAAAAGCTATAAATCTGTCATTTTTAAGGGTTTCTTTGTTATAAGCTAAATCGCGATTATCGACCGTTAAAATACGGCCCGAAGATTCTTTAACTACACAATGGCCGGCGGCGATGTCCCACTCCATCGTTGGCCCAAACCGTGGGTAAATATCGGCTGTTCCTTCGGCAACCATACATAATTTCAAAGAACTGCCGGCGGACATAACTTTTGTTTTATATCCCGAATTTTTTAGATTTTCTAAATAAGTCTTGAGATTTTCATCTTTATGAGACCGGCTGGCACAAACGACTAAATCCTCATTGGCGTCAATAATTGGCAGCTTTTTCGAAACAGCTAAAACATCCTCCAAAGTATTATATTCACTTATATCTTTACCTAAACTAAACCGATAAGCGCCAAGGCCGGATAAGGCATAATAAAGAAGGCCTTTAGCCGGAGCAAAAACAACGCCAAGTACCGGTTGAGCTTGATCAATTAAAGCGATATTGACTGTAAATTCACCGTTACGGTTTATAAACTCTTTCGTTCCGTCGATCGGGTCGATAAGCCAATAGTTCGGCCATGATTTTCGCTGTTGGTAAGGGATATTGGCTCCTTCTTCCGAAAGTACCGCGGTATCCAGGCTAAGGCGGCCGAGTTGTTTAAATATTATGTCGTGAGAAAGTTTGTCAGCCCGGGTCAGGGGAGTTTTATCTTTTTTTGTTTCTACTTCAAAATCTGATGAGTTATAAACTTCTAAGACAGCGTTTGCCGCGATTTGAGAAATTTTTAAAACTGGAAGAAGTAACGGCTTAAGGTTAGTTAACGAATTTAGCATTATTAAAAACCATAGACTAACGATTAAAAAACTAGATACCTTTTGCCGTTAAGTCTTTTCGTATCTTGTATACCGCTAAAGATATATCGGAACCGGAATCAACATAAATATCATAAGCGACATCTGTGTCAGCACTTTTTGCTACCCAAATAACTTCAACTTCATCAATGCCAACCGCTATTCTGATAAGATCAATTTCAGTTTGGTCTAATCCGCTTGCCGTAACCACAACAATAAGGCCGGAATCAATAAGAATGTTAAGGACTTCTGAAAATCGGCGAAGATGCTCTTTTCGGTTCTCGGTTTCACGCTCAATATCAGAGTCGACGCCATACAAAACACTGCCAATACCGATAAAATAAACAAATTTATTGTCTTTAAACAAAGATAGTTCAAGCTCTTTGGCAATCTCTTTTTTGTTTATATCTTTTGGGCCGGTTAAAAGAATCAGTGAAGGTTTCTGATTATAGGATTCTGACCGCTGAGTCTTTGATATTTTACTTTTTTCCCATTTATAATCCCTTTTTAATACTTTGTCCCTCAACCAAGCCTGGTCATCTTCTAAAGCTTTACGAATGATTCCCCCGCCGCTTATTTCAAAACCATCGACAATAACGAACCGGCTTGTTGCCGCAGAATCTTCAACTAAATCAAAAGCGATTGCTTTAGCCAATTTTAAAACACATTCAGCGACATCGTGACGGTCGACTTGAGGTTTGGCATTATAGGCTAAATTGGAAGAATCTATTATTCGCTCTATTTTTTCAAGTCGAACGACAGAACGTGATGTGCCAATTTTTAAAATATAATCTCTATCCTTTAGAAGCGGATCTTTTCCCAGCCAAAAAAGACTGACCACTATTCTTGTTGTTATTTGCGGTTTAGGATTTTCGGCCTTTACGGCGAGCTCTCCCCGCTTAAGGTAAATCTGTTCAGATAAAGTAAATCCTACGGAATGACCCGGCCCTACTTTTAAAGGGCTGTTCTTAACATTAAAAGTCTCGATAGTTTTAACTGTGCTTCTTTTTCCGCTAGGATAAAATATCAGGTTATCGCCAACTGAAACTTCGCCGCAGACAACTTCGCCAACAACAATTCTTCGGTTATCTCCGTCTTTTGTAAACTTATAAATATCCTGAACCGGAAGCCTTAACGATTTTTCAGCGAGCGGCTCTTCTTTTTTAAAAGAATCAATTGCCTTAAGAACCGTTCCCTCTTTATGCCAGCTTAATTTTTTACTCAAATCGGTGATATTATCTCCTTCTCTGGCGCTTACTGGAATAAAACAAACCGGCAAAATATTTATCGCTTTTAAAAAATCAGAGTATTCTTTTGTAATTTTGGTAAAGACTGCCTGGTCGTAATCGACAAGGTCCATCTTATTAACGACAACAGCCACTTGAGAAACGCCAAGCATCGAAAGCATATACCCATGGCGGCGGGAATTCTCTCTAACGCCTTCAAAAGCGTCAATCACTAAAAGCGCCGCTTCAGCCCGGGAAGCGCCGGTAACCATATTCTTTAAAAACTCAATATGGCCGGGAGCGTCAATAATTATATAGTCACGTTTTTCAGTTTTAAAAAAAACACGGGCAGAATCAATGGTTATGCCTTGAGATTGTTCATCCTTCAACGCGTCAATAAGAAAGGCGTACTCAAACGGCCGCGATGAACGCTGACAACTGAGCTTAACCTGTTCTAACTTGCCTTTCGGCAAAGAGTCGGTATCGGCTAAAAGGCGGCCGATAACCGTGCTTTTTCCGTGGTCAACATGACCAACCACCACTATGTTCATTGTTTGCCTCATATTATAATTCGTTAAAGGTTTATCAGTTGCGTAGCTCCTAGCTTATTGTCAAACGTTCACTGCGTTGGCGTCAAACTGGTCCGCCTCACGGCGAGACCGTCAAACTGCTCAGCCTCACGGCGGAGCGTCAAACAATCGTTTGACTCTTCAAAACAACGTTTGACCATTGTTTGACAGCCACGTTCGAAGAACGGGCGGTTTGACAATCGTTTGACTCCTTCCATGAGCCATGAGCTATCAGCTATGAGCTAATCATCCCGACACCCTATACCCTAAAAAATCACATATATCCATCGCGGCGCAAGGTCTCAAGGCCGCCGCCGTCGTCTTTATCCTGAGCCCGTCCGGAACGTTCGGCAATATTGGCAAATTTACCGCTTTCGAGTTCGGCTATATTTCATCAACATTAGAAGCTTCTGACTCAACCGGAGCAGTACAAGGATAACAGCCTAAAGAGCGATACCGCTTACC
>JAQTSA010000173.1 GCA_028711575.1 Candidatus Omnitrophota bacterium
ATGTCTGAGCATGCTTAAAAGCGGCGAATTGTACCGCCCTGAAAGAGTTTTTATGCCGGTTTAATTGTCAATGAACGTTCTTTGAAAATTTGTTATTTTTTGCTTTATCCTTTATAGGATGTCTTTTGATATCTATTTATCCTAGCATAAAAAGTAAAGATAAAAAACGATTAAAAATAAGGCTATTTTACCCGAGACAAGAAATGGGGAGAATCCCCCCATTGGTTAAAGCCGACTTGCTCGCCAATCGCGATAATCCGTTTTGTCAGGCAAGCCTGACATTGGTCGGCATTCTCATCGAGGCAAGGTTTATTGTCATAAAGTTGATACCCATCGCGATACTGCAAAGGCGTAATATTAGGCATAATAATGTTGGCTCCGGCTTTTATTCCTTTCTCCCGGCCATAGTCATCCAGTGCCTGTAAAGCGGTAGTTGCCGCGATATTAACGTCTAAAAGATTAATCCTGGTAAGAGCGATCATTGCCAAACTGAGAAGAAAATTTCGCTGATTATCCGGTTGTTCTACTTTATATAAAGGAGTAGCATGATGACCGATATAGGGGCCCATTCCGATCATATCAATATCCTGTTTCTTAAAAAAAATGATGTCTTCGACAAGATCGGCCGCCGTCTGAAACGGCAGACCAATCATTACTCCAGTTCCAACCTGATATCCGATATTTTTCAGGTTGTTTAAACAATCCCGGCGGGAATAATAATCCTGGTTTCTGGGGTGAAGCTTTTTGTAAAGGTCAGGATTGGAAGTCTCAATTCTTAAAAGGTAACGATGAGCACCAGCCTTAAACCAGCGAGAAAAAGTTTCGTAACGCTGTTCCCCCAGCGATAAAGTTATTCCCAGACGATTAGAAGACTCATTCTTAATACCGATTATCAGACCCTCAATAAAGTCGATAAACTCGGGGTCATCACGTTCTCCGGCCTGTAAAACCAAAGAAGCGTATCCCGCTTGATCGGCAAAACGAGCGGCCGCTAAGATTTCTTGCTCGGTCATCGTAAAACGTCGGACCCTATCATTACTAGAGCGAATACCGCAATAGTAACAGTCGTTAGAACAAAGATTACTGAACTCAATAATTCCTCTAAAATATACGGTGTTACCGACATACTTAAGTTTAAGCGCGTAAGCCCGCTTGAAAATAGAGTTCATCGCTTTAGGCTCAAGCGACGATAAAATATCGATCATTTCTTGTTTATTCATCATTAGAAATAAAGGTCTCGAGAGCCTGATTGTATTTTTTTATATTGTTCTATAAGCTTTGGGTAAAGTTCAGGAATCTTTTCTTTTACTTCACCTAATTCTCTTTTTATAACCTCTTCACCGACTATTCTTGTTTCTTCGCTGGCAAAATCGTCCAACCACTCCCGGAAAGTAAGAATCGCGTTCAGTTTACAAAAAACGCCTTCCTGCCCGGTTTTTAAAAGGTCCATAATACATTCCCCGGTTCGGCCGCAACGGTATCCGGCAGTACAAAAAGAAGTTATAAACCCCATCTTGGCGTATTCACGAATAACCTCATCAAGCGACCGTGTATCACCAAGAATAAATTGCTGGTCGTTACCCTCTTGAAGAATACAACCTTTGCTATAACCGCCAATGCCAATACAGGTTGAAGCGTCGGTTTGAGTACAGCCAAAGAGAAAAGCCTTTCGGCGTATTTCGGCCGATTCACGAGCGGTAATAATCATGCCGGTGTAAGGAACACTTAAACGAATCACAACCATCAATTTTTTAAAATCTTCATCACTGACCTGATAGCCGGACGTTGTTGTGTAAGGAGCGTTATCGGCCGGCTCAAGGCGAGGAAAGGAAATTGTGTGCGGACCAATTCCAAATCGTGATTCAAGCTCCCGGGAATGGGCAATTAGCCCCATAACTTCAAACCGCCAGTCGTATAAGCCAAATAACGCGCCAAGACCAACATCGTCAATTCCGGCTTCAAACGCCCGATGCAAAGCGTAAAGCCGCCAGGCATAATTGCCTTTTATCGTGTTTTTAGGGTGCATTAGGCTATAAGTTCGATGATGATAAGTCTCCTGAAAAACCTGATATGTACCGAGACCGGCCTTTTGAAGTTTTTTCAGATCTTCTATCGACATCGGCGCGGCATTAACATTTACCCGTCGAATCTGGCCAAAACCTTTACGCGTTTTAACTTTTACGTCATAAATAGTTTTTATTGAATCAACCATATAATTAACGTCTGTTTTCGGATGTTCGCCATAAACTACGATCAAACGTTTATGCCCGATTTTGCCGGATAAGACCTCAGTTTCCCGGCGAATATCCTCCATCGAAAGGACATTTCTGGTAACCGAATTATTTTGATTCCGAAATCCACAGTAAAGACAATTGTTCACACACTCGTTTCCCATATAAAGCGGAGCAAAAGTCACAATCCGGTTGTCATAAACTTTAAGTTTTACTTTTAAAGCGGTTTCCCGCATAATTTCCAAAAGATCAGGGTCGCTGACAGCAAGAAGCGCCGCGGTTTCATCAAGAGTAAGAGTTTCAATTGAAAGCGATTTATCACAAATTTCCCGTATTCTAGCCGAATCAGTTTTTTGGTTCGTCGACAATATCTGATTCAAAACATCGTCATCGATAAAATCTTTTCCGCTTTTAGTATAGCGGTCTATTTCATCCTGTTTAATAACTCTATCGGCCCATTTAACTTTAAGATCATTTGATTTTTCCATTAAAACCTCCTAGATTATCAATCCGCTGTTTTTCCTGATTGTAAGCAGCCAAAGCTTGAGGAAAAGGTGATAAAGTCCGCTCCAAAACACCTTGCAGCAAAGAAATACATATCCCGTAATTCGTTATCGGTAAAGATACTTCGTTTGCCATTTGCAGCCGAGTCAAAAGCTGCTTGCGATTAAACATACATCCGCCACAATGAACTATTAAACTGTAATCTTGAATATTTTCCGGGTAATCTTTTCCGGCAAAAATGTCTATCTTCGGCGAAAACCCCAAATACTGGCGAAACCAACGGGGAATCTTTACCCGGCCGATATCGTCGCCGATCGGATGATGCGAACAAGCTTCAGCAATGAGAATTTTACTATTAGGACAAAGAGTATCAATAAAAGCCGCGCCGCGCGCCATAGTAACAATATCAGCTTTTAAGCGGCTGAACAAAATCGAAAAAGTTGTTAAAGGAATATTAGGGGGGGTATCCGCGGCCACTTTTAAAACTACTTGAGAATCACAGACAACTATTGCCGGCGGCTCGTTAAGCTTATCAATGACTTGAAGAAGCTCTCTCTCCTTGACAACAACACAAATAGCGTCGGAATCTAAAAGGTCACGAATAGTTTGTACCTGGGGCAAAATAAGCCTTCCTTTCGGAGCTTCTAAATCGATTGGAACAACCAATACCGCGAATTTACCGGCTGCTACCAGATCAGAAATTAAGCAGGGCTCAAAAAACGCATTGCCGCTCAAGAGATTTTTAATACCAGTTTTTAAAAGATCAAGAATCTTAT
>JAQTSA010000174.1 GCA_028711575.1 Candidatus Omnitrophota bacterium
CCGAATCTTGACGGAAGTTTAAGCCTTGTGGGCTGTAGTTTCTGCAACAATAAAGCATTTTCTTTATATGCCCGAACAGATAAGCCTCTTCGTCAACAAATAGAAGATTCGATTAAATTTTATTCTAAAAGATTAGGCGCCAAAAAGTTTGTTGCTTATTTTCAGTCTTTCAGCAGTACTTATGCTCCGGTTGAAGAATTGAAGAAAGCCTATGATGTTATTACTGAGTATTCTGAGATTGTTGGCCTATCTATATCTACTAGACCGGATTGCATCGATCGCGAAAAGTTAGAATTGATATCTACTTACAAAGAAAAATATCTTCTTTGGCTGGAATACGGTCTGCAGACAACTGATGATGTTTTATTGAAAAGAGTAAATCGTAATCATAGCTATTGCGATTTTTTAAACGCTCTTGATATTACCCGAGACTTAAAGATTAATACAGCAGTCCATGCAATAATTGGTCTTCCTGGCCAGGGCCACGATGCAGTCATCAGAGATGCCCTTAATCTATCGCGTCTTGATATCCAAGGTATTAAATTTCACGTTTTACATGTCTTAAAGGGAACTACCTTAAATGATGAGTATCTTCAGGGAAAGGTCGATTTGCTAACGGCTGATAAATATGTTACTGAAATTTGCGATTATTTAGAACTTCTACCAAAAACTCTAGTAATTATGCGGCTTGTCTCTACAGCTTTTCCCGATTACCTCGTTGCTCCGTTATGGATAAATGACCGAGCCCAGTTGATCGAGAAGATCAAAGAGGAATTTAGGCGTCGAGGTAGTTGCCAAGGTTCTTTATATAAAAAATAGTTTTAGATTCAAATGATTTTAAATTTAATTGCTCAATTGAATTTATTTAAAAATAGCCTAAATTATTCTAATACTGATAAAATTATTATAAAACGATACAAATTATTGTAAATTATGTTAAAAAAGTATAAATTTGCCTATATTTCTTAAATTATGATAAGTTATGAGTTATTACCCTTATTAATAATAAATTATTTTAAAAGTAACTTTATAGTGTTAAATTATTATAAAGTTTAGTATCGGTAAAATAAGGCTTTTTTTTAGGGAGGACCGAAGATGAAGGTTATGCTGGTAAGGGTTTTAAAAGGCGACGTATTAGTCGGTAATGAGGTCGTATCTTCGATTAAAAAGGGGCTGGCAGTTTTTACTTGTATAGAAAAGGATGATGACTCTGAAACTTTAAAAGCCATGGTTGAAAGAATCATCGCCGCCCGTGTTTTTGAAGATCAAGACGGTAAGTTGAATCTTTCAATCAAGGAAACTGGTGACCAAATTTTGTGTATTCCAAATTTTACACTTTGTGCTGATACTAAAGCAGGAAACCGGCCATCATTCGATAAAGCGATGAGGGGGGATTTTGCTAAACCTTTGTTTGAGCAGTTTGTTGCAATATTAAAAACAACGGCGATAATAGTTGAGACCGGAGTTTTTGGCGTTTATATGAAAGTAAGACTGGAATTTGATGGTCCGGTAAATATAATGCTTGATAGCAGATTATAATTTTTCTTTTTTAACGGAATAGATAAATAGAGGAGAATTCAATGCACCCGATACTTTTTCGTATTGGCCCAATCACTATATACAGTTATGGGCTGTTTGTTTTCTTAGGAGTCTTGGCGGGTTATTTTATTAGTTGGCGAGTTGCTAAACGGGAAGGGTTCGGATATGAGATGTTCTCTGATATTATTTTCTATACTGTTTTATTTGGATTTCTTGGTGCAAAGCTCCTTTTTATTGGATTAAACTTTAGCGGCTTTTTAAGCGATCCGTTATCGATGATCCAAAGCGGCTTTGTTTTCTATGGCGGATTTATTTCCGGGGTTGTAACTCTTTTTGTCCTATCTAAAAAAAGAAAAATAAAGTTTCTGAAAATCATTGATTGTTTTGTCGTTGCTCTTCCCCTTTCCCACGCTTTCGGCCGTATTGGATGTTTTTTTTACGGCTGCTGCTTTGGCCGGCCGACTAATTCTTTTATTGGGGTTTTATTCCCTAAAGATTCTTATGCCGGATTTAGCGGACTG
This sequence comes from Candidatus Omnitrophota bacterium, assembly GCA_028711575.1. Classification (GTDB taxonomy): domain Bacteria; phylum Omnitrophota; class Gorgyraeia; order Duberdicusellales; family 4484-171; genus JAQTSA01. Next base: position 2,061 of record JAQTSA010000174.1, read on the forward strand.
AAAGTCATCCCTACTCAGCTTATTTCTGCTTTGGCACTTGTTCTAATATTTCTTTTATTATTAAGGCTAAGTTACCGAAAAAAGTTTGATGGTCAGATATTGGCGGTCTATCTTTTGGTGTATCCGCTTTTTCGTTTTCTGATTGAATTTTTCCGGGGTGACCCCAGAGGGGTGTTGTTCTACGTGCCAACATCCCAATTCTTATCTTTACTGGCTTTTTCTCTTGGTGTTATATTGTGGAAAAAACTTGCCAAAGAGCGATGAATCTTATAAAATTGGCTTTACGAAATATGGATAATCGGAGAAAAAATGATCAAAATAGCTATCGCTCAGAATAACTTCTGTGTTGGCGGGATTAAAGAAAATAGTAAAAAAATCATAGATTCAATTAAGCGTGCCCGAGCGAAAAGCTGCGACTTGATTGTTTTCTCAGAGTTATCTATTGTCGGATACCCGCCGGAAGATTTACTGTTAAAAAAACATTTTATCGATAAAAATCTTGGAGCTTTAAATGAAATAAAAGAACAATGCCGGGATATTATAGCTTGTGTTGGTTTTGTTAATCGCGACAAAAACAAAATTTATAATTCGTGCGCTATTATTCAGAACAGAAAAATTGTTGATATTTATAATAAAATATTTTTGCCTAATTACGGTGTTTTTGACGAAAAACGATATTTTCAAAAAGGTGATGAGATCCCTGTTTTTATAGTCAATAATTGCCGGTTTGCTGTAACTATTTGCCAGGACATTTGGGAGTCTGATTACGTTCGTGTTCTTAAAAAACATGATTTTGATTTTGTCGTAAATCTTTCGGCGTCTCCTTTTCAATTGGGAAAGTTCGCTTTGCGAGAAAAACTTTTTACTAAAGTTGCCCGCGATTTAAACAGTTTTGTCGTTTATTGCAATTTGGTCGGTGGACAGGATGAACTAATCTTTGACGGGACAAGCACGATCATTTCACCAAAAGGAAAAATACTAAAATATGCCAAAAGATTTCAGGAAGATTTTGTTACTTTTAAATTAAATAAAAATAAATCATATCCTGAACAAAAGATTACAACTGTTGAAACTGAAGAGGTTTCCTCGGCTTTAAGATTAGGGCTTTATGATTATGTTTATAAGAACAATTTCAAGAAAGTGATTGTCGGACTGAGCGGGGGGATAGATTCGGCAGTTGTAGTGTCGCTTGCGGTTTTGACTTTGGGTAAGAAAAATGTTGAGGCTTTACTGATGCCGTCAAAGTTTACCTCGAAAGAGACTTTTAATGACTCAATTAAAATTTGTAAGAATCTTGGTATAAAATATTTTGTTTTAGGAATCGATGATCTTTTAAATGATTACTTGGATTCGTTGAAGCCTTTTTTTAAAGGCCGAAAGCCTGATATCACTGAAGAAAATCTTCAGGC
>JAQTSA010000175.1 GCA_028711575.1 Candidatus Omnitrophota bacterium
TCTTGGAAAGAAGTCTTACGGAGGATAAGCAAGCTGTCTCCCAGCTGAAAAAGGATTACCCTTTATATTTTATCATTATTAACAAAGATCTCATACTAAAGTAACAGTATGAGAATTATACCAGGAGCAACTATGAAAATCTTACAGGTAATACCCTCGCTTAATCCAGTTTATGGCGGTACAGTCGAGTCGCTCAAACAGTTAACTGCTGCCTTGGAAAAAATTGGCCATCGGGTGGAAGTAGTAACTTGTGACGATAGAAAAAGCCTTTGGCTTAAAAATTTAAGTTGTTTGGTTTATCCTCTTGGTAAGGGGTAGACAAAATACCGTTACTCATTTAAATTAATATCCTGGCTTAAAAACAATTCTTTTAAATATGATTTAGTAGTAGTTAATGGTATATGGCAGTACAGCAGTTTAGCGGTTTATCTTGCCTTGAAGCACAAGGCGGTTCCTTACTTTGTCCGTCCAGCAGGAATGTTGGATGTTTGGTTTAAAATTAGATATCCTCTAAAGCATCTTAAAAAAATGATCTATTGGTTTTTGGCCGAGTCTTGGGTTTTAAAGGCTGCCGGAGCAGTTCTATTTACGAATCAAGAAGAAAAACAAAGAGCTTTAGCCTGTTTTAATCTGGCCGGAGTTAAGATCGAGATCGTGAATTCAAATGGTACGACAGTGGTTTCGGATAAGAATAAAGCCGAGTATCGAGATCTTTTTTTTCAGAGATTTCCTTCCTTAAAAGGCCGGCGGCTGATTCTTTTTTTGGGGAGAATTACACCTAAAAAAAACTGCCTTTCATTAATTAAGGCTTTTAAAAGATGCTTTTTTCGAGATAAACGTTTGCTTTTACTTATGGTTGGGCCGATTGACCGCAGCTATAAGAAAAAAATAGCGAAAGAAATAAAAAATAGCGAAATTGATAAAAACATGTTTTGGATAGATTTTTTATCGGAAAAAGAACGTTCCGGAGCATATTTAGCTTCAGAAGTTTTCATTTTGCCTTCCCATCAGGAGAATTTCGGGATGTCGGTAGTTGAAGCTTTAGCTCATAGTTGTCCAGTACTGATATCTGATAAAGTTGGAATCCATCAAACGGTTTCTTTTTCAAAATCTGGCTATGTTGAACCGGACACACTCAAGGGTTGTGAGAAACTGCTTGAGCGGTGGCTTTCGTTGGCTTATAATGAGCGGTGTAATATGCGTATTGCTGCCGAAAAGTGTTTTTTAGACTATTTTGAGATAAACACGGTTGCTGAGATGTTTGCTCTGAGAATGGCTAAGTTTGTTGAAAAGGAATAACTATGGAATTAAACTCATGTTTTTATCCAAGTTTTTCATTTAAAAACAGGTCAGCAAGATTTTTTTGGAATATAGTTTGGCTGATTTTTTTTCGATTTACACCCCGATTTTTTTATCTTTGGCGTTCGATACTTTTATCTTTTTTCGGCGCCAGAATCGGTAAAAAATGCCGAATCTCTCCCGGCGTAAGGATTTGGGCGCCTTGGAATCTCAGGCTCGGTAATGCTGTAGTTTTAAGCGCTGATGTCTTTATTTATAATCAGGCCCGGGTTGTTGTTGGCGATGGAGCGGTTGTGTCTTATGGAACACAAATTTGTACCGGTAGTCACAATTATCGTAAGAAAAGTTTTCCTTTAATAACCAGGCCAATTAGAATAGAGTCCCGGGTTTGGGTTTGCGCCCAGGTTTTTATTCTTGGCGGTGTTACGATTGGTGAAGGTGCTGTTGTTGGGGCACGCAGCGTTGTGACTAGTGACCTTTCTCCTTGGCAGGTCTATGCCGGTAATCCGGCTCGGGCAGTAGATACCCGCATTATTGTCGAATAGTTATTAAAAGAATAGTAAGTGCCGGGTTATCTTGTGTTATAATAATCATTTCTAAATTATTTACGCTGATTCCAAACCAATTAATTATAGTTTTTTAGTTTGAGCTGATTATGGATATTGTACTGTTAACTCATTTCTTTTCGCCGGACATTCAGGCTACCAGCCAGCTTTTTTCTGAGTTGGCTGAAGATCTGGCTAAAAAATATAATTTAACGGTTATTTGCGGCCGGCCACTGATTTGTTTAAAAGAAGTTGATAACTGCCGGCAAGATTATCACTCTGATTCGTTTCGGGTAATTCGTTTGCCATCGATGTCTTTGTCTAAAAAAACTTTCACTGACCGGATATTAAATCATTTGAGTTTTATAATTTCAGCTTTTTTTTATTGTTTGATACACCGGTTTCTTAAGTTTAAGAAAACAAAATTATTTATTTATTCATCGGATAATCCTTTGAACTTTATAGTTTCATTGATTTTTTTTAATAGACCAAGATTATACCTTTGTCAGGACCTTTTTTATGCCCAGGGTCTAAGCGCCGGTATTTTTAAAGCCGGGGGACTTGGCCGGCTTTTAGGCTTTTTGGAAAAGATAGCGCTTATCAGCGCTGATAAAATAGCTGCTATTTCCATTAAGATGAAAGACCATATCACAGATGTTTTTGGAATCCAAAAAGATAAAATTGCAGTAATTTCGAATTGGTCTGATACTGAAAGGATTTTTCCTTTTTTTGGCAAAAATCCTTTTTCGGAGAAATACGGTTTAGCTAACAAATTTGTAGTGATGTATTCCGGAAGAATGGGTTATTTGCAAGACCTTGAACTTTTGCTTTCATCAGCAAAAGATTTATCTGAGTTTAAGGATATTTGTTTTGTCTTTTTGGGTGATGGCATAAAGAAGAATAAACTGATTCTTTTAGCCGAAAAGACTGGTCTGAAAAATGTTATTTTTTTGCCCTATCATTGCCCAAAAGAAGCCAACTTGTTTTTTTCTGCCGCCTCGGTGAGTATGGTTATTCATAAGGGTAATTTCTCTCATTGTTCATTGCCGAGTAAAATATATAATATCCTTTCCAGTGGCCGTCCGGTGATTGCTACTGCCGATAGTCAAAGTAGTGTTTGCGATATCATAACCAGAGCCCAATCGGGTATTGTGGTTGAGCCGGGCAACCAAAAGCAACTTTCTTCCGCTATTCTTTCTCTTTATCGTGATAAAGAACTTTGCCGTAAAATGGGCTGTTACGGACGTATTTACGCGGTAAATAATTTTTCGCGCATAAAAATTACGGAAAAATATAATTTGCTGATAGAAAAAATGATCTCCTGAGGATAGAAAACGGTGAGATATTTATTCCTTTCCAAAAAAACTCTTCTTTTCTCATTGATAATAGTTGTTTCGGCATCATTTAACCGGGCAATACTTGATTTCTTAACCGCTGTAATCGGCAGAGCTAATTTTATTTTTTCCTTTAATGTTTTAATTATAATTGTGGCGGCTGTTCTTGTAATATGCTTTTATTCTTATCGAAGGAGGTCTTGTTTTGTCGATAAACTGTTTTTTCCTCTTTTGGTTATTATCCCAATCTGTTATTTATGGCAGATCCCAATAGCTGAGGAGA
>JAQTSA010000176.1 GCA_028711575.1 Candidatus Omnitrophota bacterium
CCTTTATTGAAGCACTGGATAAACAGACTAGAATTGAAGAGCTAGCCAAAATGATGAGCGGCGAGAAAAAAAACACGATTTCAATAAAGCATGCTCAAGATATGCTTTCCGAAGCTAAATAATATTTTTTCCGGTTATTGACCAAAAACATCTAGTATAAAGAAATTTGGACAAACTAAATAAAAAAAAAGGCAGGAAAGTAATGAACCTTCCCTGCCTTTTTTGATTGCTAGCGTATTAGTATTAGTAACGTGATCCGCCACGTCCGCCGCCGTTTCCGTATCCGCCACGACTTCCGCCGCCGCCGCCGCCAAAGTTATCTCTGCTACGTGGCTGCATTTTCTTTGCTTTATTTACGTTTAATTTTCTTCCATTAAGTTCTTGACCATCTAACGCTTCAATTGCTTTTTGCGCGTCTTCAGCTGTTGCAAATTCAGCAAAACCAAAACCTTTTGGCCTACCGGTAAGTTTATCGCTGATAAGCTTAATTTCTGTCGCAGTAACCCCTGCTGTTTCAAGTAAGCTTACGATATCGCCTTCAGTTACGCCATACTCTAAATTACCCAGGTAAACCTTCTTTTCTTCTTCCATTTCGTCTTTCTCCTTTTACTACATGTTCATACAAACCCCTCCGTTACTAAAACTTATTTTAAAGTCAACGGAGGCTCCCAAGTATTTCCTTGGAAAAACCCTTTAAATCACGTTTTAAAACGTCTATTCATTTACTTTATACTCTTCCTCCTTTTCTTACGACGTCTTACCTCGAATCGCCTTTTTTCAGCATTAAAGCGATTTTTCTTAAACGTGCCCTAAATTCCAAATTAACGAAAGGCTATATTAATGCCCTTGAAACCGTATTATACCGCCGATTGATAGGCTGTCAATGAGTTTTTTTAAGCAAAAAACCGCAAAAAAACCAAGTCAGGCTTAATATTTTGCTGACTTTTAGAGAAGTATCTTTTATAAATAAACCAAAATAACCAAAACAAAAACCCTTCAAAACAAGAAAACACGTAAAAACCTATCATAATTTAGAATCTATAACAAGGAAGATGTCTTAATCAGGCATCTATGGATTGATAGCAAACCCATTTGCGAAGTAAAAAGCGCTAACCAATGAAAGTAATATAAGAAAAAGATGTGCGCAAACTAACTTTTTCCTGTTAACAACAGATTTGCTTGTTCCTAATAGAAAATAAATAAAAAACCCGAACGATAAAAAATAAATAATTGGAATTTTAAGCGAAAGTATTGTATGAACCAGCAATTGTTTCCCGTCAGAGTAATTTCGCAATAACATTTTAACAGTCACAACCGATTCATATAACCCGCCAATTAAGCCAATTATCGATAAAACAAACATTTGCCCGATAGCCAACACCCCAAGATAAGGTGCTTGAAACAACGACAAATTAATAACCGAATCTTTTTGCCAAAGCATGAAAAAAAAGGTCCCCGCGATATAGCCTACCGATATATCAAGCCAATAACCAAATAAATTAATCAACTTTTTATTCAGCATGACTCAAACATTTCCTCCACTGACTTTTTTAGAATAACCTTCCAATTTCTGATTTATCGTTTTAAATTTTTGAATTTTTTCTGAAAATCTTTCATCAAATCTTCAGCCTTAAAGACTTCCACTTCCGAGGGAAGTTTGAATTTTGCCGCAGGTATTGGCGTGTTTAATTCGATATCGGTTGCCGTCTTGGTATAAGTCATGCCTGATAACGTCATTTCCTCTTTTAAAGGGATACCCTGCCAAAAATAAATTTCCCCTTGAGGTAACTTGTAGGCTTTGCATGGTTTTTCCAAAAAAGATACCTGTTCAGTAAAATATTGCAAATATTTTGCTTCACCAAACATCTCAGGGATTATTGCCCCTTGTTTAGAAACTTTAATAGCCTGTTTCTTCTTCATATCGACGCTATAAGCGGCTTGCCCGTCATAAATTCTTACAGATTCATCGTTATCAACGATGCCTTTAAAAGTAGTCGTTACCGAAGTTTCAACCGCGATATTGTTTGATTTCAAGTCAATATAAACCGTCTCGTTACCGATTCTCGCTCCTTGATAAGTATAGGAGATTACAGCAGAATCAAATGGCCGGTTAGATGTTAAATCCTTTTTCGCGCAACCAAAATTCGAAATTAGAACAAGTAAAATCATCAGTCCAGCTAATCGCTTCATTAAAATACTCCTTTTGTTACAACAGTTTATTTAATTATTTAGTTTTCATTTTTCCGGCCGGCCTCGTTTTCCAACTTTAAAGCCTATATTAATCTTATTCTCCAGCCAATTAATAGATCTCAGATTTGGCAACGCTTTATCCTGCTGAATAATCTCTTAATTGGCCGAGATGACAGTCTGCTATAACGTCTAATTCATAAAAAAAAATCTCTAAACCTGCTCTTCGACAAATATTTCTTATAGCTTGAATAAAAACCCCGGTTATTTCCCCTTTTTGTTCAGATTAAATTTTTGTTGCCTATTTTACTTCTTTTAAAAATTAGAATTATAACACCAGCAAACAATAAAAACAGACCTGGAATCAACCGGATCAAAATTCCTAAAAAGGAAAGGTTTACAGGGGATAAACAATATAACTGAATTGAAACAATTATACCTGAAAACAAAGCAAAAGAACCAAACACTTTCCGTAAATTATTTTTATTCATAATTTCGTCTTAAAACAACCTAAACAGATTGCAAAGGCTCGTTACATTATTTAGTAAAGATAAACGCCAAAATTATCACAGCCGCGATCACTAAAAGAACTATCACCAGTTTACCCTCCTAAAAAAAAAAAAAATTAAAACTAGTCTGATCAATCGTTATTTTTATTGCGCTACATTAGAAAACAAATCATATATTCTTTTTGCCTCTTTATAAAAAGACGGCAGGTCTTGAGGTCTTACCGTCTCCTGAGAGCGATAGAATAATAATGTGTCTTGAGCGCCCTCAACTCTAATACCCAAATTTTTCTCAAAAAAAGATAAAACGTCAGAAGTAAAAATTCTTCTAACGCCGCCTTCATCTTCAGCCCGGACAAAGTAATTCTTTGAAAATACTAAATTTTCAGCAAACTCAACGTTTTTGACTCCAAAAAGATTTTCAAGTCTTTGAGCGCTCGTTTTTCGTTGAAGCCTAAAATAAGGCAACTTGAATTTGGGATTTATGAAACAAGCGACTTGGTGTTTCGTGGAAAGTTTACTGCTTCCGCCGGAGGTATGTATATAAAAAAACAAATAGGAAGTTAACTCTCCTTCTTTTTTCTCTAACACATCGCAGATCTTGACCTTTTTTAGATCAAACTCTTTACCTAATGGCGTAACTTTAAAATAGTCGATCAAAAAATCCGGCGGGACTTCGTTACACTCATTTAAGCCATATCTGTTATTATTAACCGTAAACCCGATTAGAGGAGCAATCCGGCGTAATTCGGCC
>JAQTSA010000177.1 GCA_028711575.1 Candidatus Omnitrophota bacterium
CGGCGTTACGCCGGCTTATGGCGGCAGTTAACGAAATACTAATCGATCTTAAACTTAACAAAGGAAAAATTCTCCTGGTGTTTAATAAGATAGATAAAATCACCGAAGAACATTTGAGTTTCCTTAAAGCGACTTATCATTCAGCGATATTCGTTTCAGCAAAAGAGAAAATTAATTTGGACGCCTTAGAGACGGCAGTTTATGACCTGCTGTTTAGCGATATAAAAGAGGTAAGGGTTACGATTCCCTTTGACCTGATGCGGTACCTCGATTATCTGCATTCTGCCTGTGAAGTCCTGGAAAAAGAGTATAAACAGGATAACTTGACTTGTACGGTTCGGGCTAAACAGGAAAACATCGATTACCTTACCAGCAAAGGTTTGCGAGTTAAAGAAATCAAACGTTCCACTTAAAAAAGTGATTGAGTCAAACGATAGTCAAACCGCCCGTCCGCTTGCGGCGAGACGAGGCTGTCAAACAATGGTCAAACGTTGTGGGGAAGGGATTTCAAGATACGAATTATTAAGATTTATTCTAAAACAACTGTTTGACGCTCGCTCAGGCGAGCAGTTTGACACGCGTACTTCGCGTGTTTGACGTGAACGTAGTGAACGTTTGACGGTCTCTTAATCGGGTTCAGGGTATAGAGAAGCTCATGGCTCATGGCTCATGGGGGCGCCTACGGCGCTGTTCGCAGATGATCACAGAGTCCCGCTAACGCGGGAAGCAGATGATCGCAGATATATGATATTTAGGAAATAGCCTCTTTAAGAAAAGAAGAGTCAAACGGTTGTCAGAAAGTGATTGAGTGATTGAGTGATTGAGTCAAACGATAGTCAAACCGCCCGTCCGCCTGCGGCGAGACGAGGCTGTCAAACAATGGTCAAACGTTGTAAGATAGGGTTCAGGGTATAGAGAAGCTCATGGCTCATGGGCAAACGATAGTTTGACGCTCGCTCAGGCGAGCAGTTTGACACGCGTACTTCGCGTGTTTGACGTGAACGTAGTGAACGTTTGACGAAAGCGTAGCGAGCATATCATCCGCCACCTTAAATCCAAGAAGATAAAAATACTCCATAAGCGTAAGCTATTAAAGGATTTACGTTTCTAACCATGGATAATTACTATAAAAAACTAAAAAAATTACTAGAAAAGTCTTGACAAAAACTTTATGAAATGATAGTATTTAGTCGAGATTAGAGGAGACAAAGATGATTGATTGGGCCAGCGACGAACAGTTTAACGTTGATATTCCCGGGGATGAAGCTATTTTTACGATGAACATCGTTTGCCGGTTGATTGATATTCAGTATTGGACGCTTCATCAGCTGGTGGAAGAAGGGTTGATATCGCCTCAGGAGCAGAGTAAACGGAAAAAACTGTTTTCTTATAACGACATAAAAAAGTTGAAATACATAAAGTATCTAATGAATGATCGGGGAGTTAATATTTCGGGTATAAAGGTTATTTTTGAGATTGATAGTAAAGAAGAATGAAGGGCCCTTTTTTTTGTTTATCGATTAGCAGTCAACGGCCGAGAGTGCTAATCAAAGTGTAGGGTGTTTAGAAAGGTGGGTAGAGATGATGAGCGTGGTATCGCTAAAAATTAAATGGAGGGATTTAAAATGAATATTGTTAAGTATCGACCAAGAAGTTCCTGGCAAACTTTGGACAATTTGCCAGAAGAGATTAATCGGTTATTTGATTTTTCTGTTGGCGGGTTGTTTCCGGTTTCTCAAAAGGTCGCGTCGTTAGCGCTTGATGTTTGGGATGATAAGGAAAACATTTATGTCGAAGCGGATCTTCCCGGGATTGACGAAAAAGATATCAAGTTAAATGTTAAGGGCGACGTCCTTTCTATTTCCGGGAAAAAAGAGGAGAGTAAAGAGGAAAAGAAAAAAGGATATTTTCATTGTGAACGGTTTCAGGGTTCGTTCTTTCGGGAAGTGGTTCTTAACTCCGCTGTTGATACAGCTAAGGTTAAAGCAAAATACAAAAAGGGAGTTCTCTCGGTGACGCTTCCTAAAAAGGAAAAAGAAGATGAAAAGGCAATTTCGATCGATGTGGAATAAAATAGCTAAACGTTTGTTAACGTTTCAGGTTTGGATTGAGTGCGGCCTGCAGGTGGGAGGCTATCTTATCAGAAGCCTCTCTTCTGCAGGCAGTGCCTGCCAGGCTGTGCCTGCCAGGCTATGCCTGCCAGGCTATGCCTGTCGGGCAGAAGATTGGGACAAATTTTAGAAATAATTTAAGTCAAGGAACGGTCGGCATCCAAGACTGTAAATCCTGGCAGGTTAAAGACTTCTGAAACTGTTTTTTTAGGTTTATTTTGTTCTGGAATAGCCGGGTAGCTTTGTTATAATGAATGACTGAAAAATTGATTAATAAGCTCCTAGCTGAGAGCTCTTAGCTCGTAGGTTCTAGAGAGCAGTAATAAGTAATCAGTGATTTAGTTATCAGTGGGTTTAAGTTTTATGGGAGTGAACTTAACCCTAAACCCGAAACCCTATACCCTAAATAAATGAGGAGACCCAAAATATGAATTTAGATAAGTTTACTTTAAAAACTCAAACCGCGATAATGCAGGCGATGCATATTGCCAAAAAAAATAGTCAGCAGAGCTTTTTGCCAGAACATCTTTTGCTGTCGTTTTTAGAAGAGAAACAAAACATAGTTATTGATGTATTAAGAGCTCAAGGCGTTGACGTCGCGGATTTAACTAAACAAGTTACTGATTTTGTTTTGGGCCAGCCGAAAGTCCAGGGCCAAACGTCTCAAGTTTACGCCTCAACCCGGTTCGCGGAAACGATAAGTTTTGCCCGGTCAATTGCCGATGAGTTTAAAGACGAGTTTGTCAGCAGTGAACATCTACTTTTAGCTATGCTGAAAGAAAAAGACGCTTTTCTTTCTAAGTATCTCGCTAAACAAGGTGTTTTTATCGATGATTTGGCTTCAACAATTAAGACTTTGCGCGGCGGCCAAAAAGCCGATTCGGCGTCAGCTGAGGAGACCTACCAGTCACTAAAAAAGTTTACAAAAGATTTAACCGCTTTAGCTAAAGAGTCAAAACTTGATCCGGTTATCGGCCGGGACGAAGAGATCCGCCGCCTGATCCAGGTGTTGAGCCGAAGAACAAAAAATAATCCGGTGCTGATCGGTGAACCCGGGGTAGGGAAAACCGCTGTTGTTGAAGGGTTAGCTCAGCGGATAGCGCTTGGCGATGTCCCGGAAGCTTTGAAAGATAAACGGCTTATTGCACTGGATTTAGGGTTGCTTGTTGCCGGGGCAAAGTTTCGCGGCGAGTTTGAAGAACGGCTTAAAGCGGTGTTAAAAGAAATAGATAAAAGCCAAGGGCAAATAATTCTGTTTATTGATGAGTTGCATACTTTGGTAGGCGCCGGCGCGGCCGAAGGGTCAATTGATGCCGCGAATATG
>JAQTSA010000178.1 GCA_028711575.1 Candidatus Omnitrophota bacterium
AATATAGTAATTGCTGTCAACAGATAGGCGAAGCTCAAAGAATACCTTTTATAAATATTCGGCAGCCGCTTGAGGAAGCCCAAGGTAATATTTTTTGTGATGATGGATTTCATCCCAACGATTTGGGGCATTCAATAATTGCAGAAACAATTTTCAATCATTTTATTGAAAACCAATATGTCTAGTTTGTCTGATTTCGTTTACTTATTGTATGGAAAAGTTACTTTGGGAGTTTCGATATTTAGTTTTTTCCTTGGATTTTTCCTTCTTTTTCTTGCCATAAAGTCAAAGGCTTTCTCCAGTCTCCATAAAATTTGGTTTGTTTTGTGTGTTACTATCGGAGGGTGGAATTTGGGATACTATTTTACAATGGTTCCCACGATTACTAAGGAACAGGCTTTGATTTCTAGTAGAATTTCACATATTTCAGGGATTCTTATTGTTCCTTTTTTTCTTCAATTTGTTTCTATTTTAAGGCCGATTTATTTTAAACATAGAAGGGTTATTCTGTCACTATGTTATTTTTCTTGTGGGATAATCGCTATACTTACGTTGACGCCTTTTGTTGTTATAGATGTTGCTCAGAAATTAAACTTTAAGTATTATCCTGTTGGAAGCTGGGGGTATGCTTTTTACGTTTTTACCTTTATCTTTTGGATCGTTTATGCTCACGTTGTCTTAATAAGGGCCTTGATGGATTCAAAAGGGATGGACAAAAATCAAATTCTGTACTTTCTAGTTGGAACCGTACCTGGGTTCTTGGGCGGGGCGACATGTTTTCCCCTTATTTTTGGTATACCGGTTTATCCTTATTTAAGTGTGCTTATTGGTGTGTATGTGTTTACGACCACATACGCTGTTGTACAGTTTAGGTTAATGGATGTTAAAGTCGCGGTTGCGAGAGCCGGTATTTTTATTGCTACCTACATATTAGTTTTGGGGATTCCTTTCTTTTTGGGTTATCTTACCGGTTCTTGGGTTTTTTCTGTTATTCTTATGGGTATATTAGCTACTGTTGGTCCAATCATTTATAGAGTTTTCCATAAAAAAGTCGAAGATTTAATACTTTTTGAACAAAAGCGCTATCAAAGCCTTTTGCTTGAGGCGTCTAAGGGTATGTTGCGAGAGAATAACCTTGGTAGGTTGTTGAAGTTAATAGCTTATGTGGTTAGACGTGTTGTTAAAATAAAATTTGTTGCGGTTTTTTTGTTAGATGAGAACGGTAAATATAGCTTGGCGGCGTTGCGTGACCACGGTATTTTTCCTAAAAAATATTTCTTTGAGGAAAATCATAGTCTGATTAAGCGACTTAAAGAAACTTTGGGAGCAATCGAATATGATTATTTGTCTAAACTATCGATTGATCCGTTTTCTAAACAATCACATCTGATCGTGCCGTCTTTTAGTGAAGAGGGTCTTTTAGCTTTTCTTGTCCTGGGAGCTAAAGAAAACGGTGCTTTTTATAGTGAAGATGATATTAAAACTTTTGAGATCTTGTCGCGTCAGGCGACTTTAGCTATTGAACATTGTATTTTTCTCGCTAAGTTCAAGCAAACTCAAGAAAAAATATTTACCGCGGAAAAACTTGCCTCAATCGGTGGTATGGCCGATGGCGTGGCGCATCAGATAAAAAACCGGTTGAATCACTTTTCAATCGCCGGAGGAGAACTGAAACTTGAGGCTCAGGACTTTATCGACAAAAATCCTGATTTTTTTAAAAAGGGCGGTGAACCTTTGAAATCGATCGAATATTTCATAAAAATTGCCGATTCAATCATTGAAAACGTCAAAAAAACCGACGGGGTTATCAAAGGAATCCTTAATTTCGCCCGGACTGAAGAAACCGATACTTTCTTTTCAAATTTCAGTTTAGGTGAGATAATAGAAATGTCGGTTGAATTGGTAAAAGTTAAACATCAGTTAACAGAATTTCCTTTAACGGTTGAGATTGAAGCTAGTGATGAAGTTTATGGCGTCAAAGCTCAGGTTATGGAGGTGATTTATAACCTGTTAGACAATGCTTATGAGGCTTGCTATGATAAACGTCAATATAAATTGTCCGGCGAAGAAAAAAAAGCTTATAAACCGGAAATAATATTACGGCTTATAACTTTAGATAAATGTTTTCATGTTGAAGTTTCTGATAATGGTGTCGGAATTGAAGAGAAAGATAAAGACAAGATCTTTGCTCCTTTTTTTACGACTAAATCGTCGTATACTTCCGGTACCGGCATTGGTATGTATGTAATTAAACGTGTGGTTGAGGAAAACCATAAAGGCCGGATTTGGTTTGATTCTGAATATTTAAAAGGTACGACTGTTTTTTTTGAGTTGCCGAAGGTATAATAGCATAATTAGGTTAGTTAACTGAGTAAGCAGTCATGAAAGATCTTCTTGTTGTTGATGACGATAAATTGATTAGGATGACCTTAAAAAAGATTCTTTTAAAAGAAGGATATAAAGTTGTATTGGCTTCTAGTGGAGAGGAAGCCTTAGGATTAGTAAAAAATAGAGAGTTTGATCTTGTTATTAGTGATATAAGGATGCCTGGAATGGATGGTGTCCAATTTATCCTTAAACTTAGATCATATTTGAAGTCTGAAAAAAGAGAATCTATTCCTGAGATATTTATTACCGCTTATGCTAAAGAAGATATCTATAAGGAAGCTCTGAGTTTAGGCGCGATTGGTTATGTAGAAAAACCTTTTGATATGAAATCTCTTTTAAAAGCCATTGATAATGCTAAAAGGTTATGATATCCCATATAAAAAATAACCTCGAAACTTTCTTTTACTACCGGATCGTTAAACCACTTATTTTTTCAAGTCGCCTTGGTCGAAGATCTATGTTTGGATACGCGGATTCAGGTATTAACTTTGATCATATATATAAAAATGAGGCCAAGGGCTATAACAACTTTGGTATAATTGTTGATAGAATACTTCTAAATTTGCCAGCATCAAAAGCGACTCGATACAGAAAAGACAAAATAGTAAAAATATTGCGTAATGAAATTAAAAACAACACGGGTGCTGGGATTGAAACTCGAGTTGTTGACATGGCTTCTGGGTCATCTAGGTATATTATTGAGTTGTTGGCTAGTGATCTTAGTGCCAAAATAGAAGCCTTATGTTTAGATATCGACAGCAAAGTTATAGAATATGGTAGGAAGATGTCCGGTTCTTTGTCTTTGGCGTATAAAAAAGCTAATGTATTACGTATTGGAAAACATCATCAAAGGTTATTAACAAAAAAGAAGTGGTTTCCCAATATTATCATTTCTTCAGGGTTTTATGAGTACTTAGATGATACAACTACTGTGAAATCGTTTGAACAGATGTATTCTGCCTTATCTGATTGTGGCCTTTTTATTGTGGTTACGCAACAAAATAGTCCAAATAGAAGGTTAATTGAGAAGTT
>JAQTSA010000042.1 GCA_028711575.1 Candidatus Omnitrophota bacterium
GTCCGGAAAATAATCACGACACAAAACTATCAGGTTATAAGCTATCGGATTATGGATCGGAGCAAAGGAAAGAGTTAACTTTAATCGTTTGACCGCCGAATCGTCTATCTTAGTAGTATCTTTAAAACTGTTGCCAGGGTGAACATAGCGATGAGCACAAACATCAAAATACAAAGATTTATCTTTTGAAAAATCGTCTTTAATTATTCTTATTATTTCCCGAAAGGCATCGCAATGATCATTAAGAGTAATGACTATTTTACGCTTTTGACCTTTGACACAATGATCAATAAAAGACGATTCCCCGGTTTTTATCCCAACCCGTTCCGCTTCACCGACAATAATTTCTTCTTCCTCGGGCATACGGATAATTTTGTATTTCAGCGATGAACTGCCGCAATTAAACACCAAAATATTAGATTGATTATATTTCATCACTGCTCCAGCCAAAACAAGGCATACCGATATTACGGGCAATTATCAGCGAATAACCATAAACCGCTTTTTCAAAATCAATCGGATTAAAATTATCCCGGTCAGAAAAGCTTTGATTCTCAAGACCGGCACCAAAGCCAATCGTCGGAATATTAAGTTCCCCATAAGTGTAGGAGCCTTCGGTCATTATGCTCTGCCAATAAGAAACATCTGAGTTAAAGCCATTATCTTTAAGAACTTCCAACGAAGATAACACCAGGCGATCATGACTAGGCATTTTCCAGGGTTTAAACTCTTTTTTAGAAGCCATTTCAAATCCGGTTTCAGTTTTTATGGTTTGAGTTACAACCGAGGCGTTAACCGCGATTGAGGGCTCATCTTTATAAACATTAAAGGCTATATTTTTCGCTCTGCTTAAAATAGCCGCTACCGATTCCTCAGGGACAAACTCCCGGTCAACGATAACTTTAAACTGATTATATTGATTTTGCTCAGAATTAGACTCATACAAAACATCTTTAACGCTTAATCTGGAATCCCCTAAAAGAAAATCCCGCGGTAACTCTCGTGACACCTTTTCTAACTCATTAATAAGCGGAAACATTGTTCCAAGAATATTTACACCTTTAAATGATCGGGAATCCCGGCCCAAATTACCTTTGACGATAATCTCATATTCCATTCTTCCTTTATGGCCTAAAGCAATATGATAATCAGTAGGTTCACAAAGAATAACTCCCTTAATGTTTTCAGCTTTTTGTTTTAGAGTATGTTCAAAAAGATATTTTATCCCAAAATCACAACATTCACTGCGCGGAACACAACAAAAGATAAGATTACCTTTTAACGGTATCATCGTCCGTTTTAAGGAAGCAACAGCATTTATACTTGAGATTATGCCGTTTTTAAAAGAGTTCTTCCCTCCTTGGTTTAAGTCAATATGCGAAATCAAGACTAAGTTTTCCTTACTGCTGTAACCGCTAAGGGTAGCAACAACGTTACCGGTTGCGTCCTGAGATACATTATCAAAGCCCAAAGCTTTCAATTGATTCGCGATGATTGAAGTCAAATCAAAAACCGTTCTGTTCTTAACATCGAAACTAAACACCGCGCGGTTAAAAGACTCTAACTCCGTAATTAATCCTTTCTGTTTTCTTTTGATCATCTCAAACATCGCTACCTCCTGTTTTATGAGACTTAACAAGTTTAAGCACAGCTTAACAAGGTAAACAAAAAAATTTTAGAATGTCGGCGGCGTATCAACCCACAAAGCTTCGCTTAAGCCGTTGTCAATATTACGAAAAGCATGAGGAATACTTGAATTAAAATAGATGCTGTCACCCTTTTTAAGAATGTACTTGGTATCGTTTAAAGTAATTTCAACCGTACCTTTAAGTACTAGAATAAATTCCTGGCCAAAATGTTTATACATCGAGTCACCGGAACTGGACTTAGGCTCAAGCTGAAACAATAACGGCTCCATCTGTTTATTCGGATCAGGAGAAGATAAAAGGAACAATCTCATCCCTTTAGCCATGTCTTTGATAGTTTTCCGGTCTTGTTTTCTAACGACAGGATTTTCAACTGGTTTTTGCCCCTCGCCAACAAGCTCACCGATTGTCGTGCCAAAGTTATCAGCAATATTTTTTAAGGTCGATAGTGATGGTGAAGCTTTGCCGGTTTCAATTTGAGACAGAAGGCTGGCGCTGACATTCAACCGTTTAGCCAATTCCCTCAAGGTTATCCCCTGCTCCTCTCGTAGCCGTTTAATATTGACTCCTATAATTTTCATCGTATTCTTTCTCCTTATTTCTTTTATACAATATCTCGGCCCCTTTGTCAAGTCTTATTTAACAAATACTTAAATTTTTAAGTATTTGTTAACAGGGATTCGATCGATTTTCAGCCAGGAGCAATGATTCAAACCTAAACAACAATTGTCACTTAGCCTTAAAACCCGATACTGAGAATAAAATTACCTCATAAAGGCCAGGAAGGTAGAAAACAATTAAACCAACTAAAAATAAAAAAACTATTAACGCCTTTTAACTTTATCTTTAGCCCGTTCAATTAAAGGTTTTTTGTGGGATTTTTTGTCAGTTTGAAAAGCGCGAAGAATAATTTCAGCCTCTTCAAAAGGGACAGTAATAAAAGAAAAATGATCAAGAATACGGATATCACCGATCTTACGCGAATCGACTTTTGCGATTTGTTTTATCATATCAATTAGCTTTCTAGGCGTAATTTGGTCATCTTTACCTTTAGCGACAAAAAGACGGGTAGTCCCTTTCAACTCAATTGTTTCCTGGCGAATACGGTTATAGTTATTAGGATTTAAATCTTCGCCGAAAGAATATTTAATGAATGCCGCGACGATATTTGCCGGGTCATTATCCTTCAAAAAATCTTCGGCAAATTCCAGGTATTCTTTAGCCGCTAAGCTAGACGAGATATCGGCAATATCCTTTTTTATTTTCGTCCGCTTAACACGCAGGACCTCTTCTATGTCAGGAATCTTTTTTTTCCGTATATCAGTTTTAGTCATACGTTTAATGACAAGCAATTTACGATACTCATCATGAGTAACAAAGGTAATTCCCGTACCCTCTTTGCCGGCTCGGCCAGTACGGCCAATCCGGTGGATATAACTTTCCGGATTCTGCGGCAAAGAAAAATTTATCACATGGGTTAAATCATTGATATCAATGCCCCGGGCGGCGACATCGGTAGCGATAAGAACATTTATCCTTTTCGCCCGGAATTTATCAAGAATACGTTCCCGCTGATGCTGAGAGATATCACCATGCAAGCCGTCACAATCATAACCCCGGTCGGAAAGTTTTTTCGCGACGTTATCAACATCAACTTTAGTTCGACAAAAAACTAAGCCAAAGAAGACCTCTTCACTATCAATTATCCGACACAACGCTTCAAGCTTATCGGAATGCGACACTTCAAAATAAATCTGATCGGTAAGTTTAACCGTTAGCTCTTCTTTCTTGGCTCGTACCAATTCATATTCCGGCATAAACTTTTTGACCAACTTTAAAATTCGATCCGGAATAGTCGCTGAAAAAAGCAGCATTTTCTTATCTTTAGAGGTATAAGACAAAATATCTTCGATATCTTCAATAAAACCCATATTTAGCATTTCATCAGCTTCATCGAGCACAACATGACTTAAATTCGATAAATTTAAACTTCCCCGGCCTAGATGATCCTTAACCCTGCCGGGAGTACCGACGACAATGTCAATTCCCCGCTTTAATCGGCGAAGTTGCTCATCCATCGACTGGCCGCCATAAATAGCTACAACCGTCAATTTTTTGCGGCCCTTTAAGGAGTTGATCTCTTCGGCGACTTGTAACGCCAGCTCCCTGGTAGGAACAAGTATCAAGGCTTGCGTAGAGGGACTACGTTCCTGAAGTCTCTCTATTAAGGGAAGACCGAAAGCGGCAGTTTTTCCGGTTCCGGTTTGGGCTTGAGCAATAACATCAACTTCGCCCTTTAAAAGCAAAGGAATAGTTAAAGCCTGAATAACCGTTGGCTCTTCAAACCCTTTACGATTCAAGGCATCTAATGTGTTTTCCGATAGCCCTAGTTCTTTAAATTTTTCCAGCATATTTAACATTTACTCTTTATTATTCTACCGTAACAACCTTAACCTTAAAATTAAGGGTTTTTCCCGCTAAAGGATGGTTTAAATCAAGCACAACCGAATCAGGATTAACAGCTGAAACTTTAACCGGTATTTGCTGACCATTAGGGCCTTGCATCGCCAGAGTCATCCCTACCGTAGGATTCAACTCCGCCGGTAACGACTCTTTTGGTATTTCCTGAATAGCGTCGGGATTAACCTCGCCGTAACCGTCTTTAGGCTGAACTATAACAGTCCTTTCATCACCGGCCAATAAACCGATCATTTCCGACTCTAAACCCTGTATTATCTGGCCTTGGCCCTGAGTGTAACTCAAGGGTTGACGCCCTTCTGAGGTATCAATAACCTCTCCGTCAACTGTGAGAGTATAGTCAAAAGATACTTTATTCCCGTCTTTAATCGCCATATCCGATCCTTTCGCTTGAAATGAAACCACCAACCCGGAAAATATAGCTAAAGCTATCAATAAGCGTTTCATAAATCCCTCTCCTTAATAATAGTAAAATAACCGTAAAGCTGTAACTATAACGGCAACTTTGCGGCTCAAAAATTAATTGAACACATCAATCTACCCTTTTTAGTCTACATATCTTACTCTGCTCAAGGTAAATTGTCAAATCCTTTAAATCAGATGTTTTTTAAAATACTTCTAAGAATGGTTTCAGCGGCATCAGGGTTATTCTTTAAAATACCCACCCGGACATCGACCCGAGACTTTAAATCAGAAACAAAGGTAACCTCAACGATTACTGTTTCTTGGCTGGGATAACGGCTGATGATCTGCGCCGAGTCTGAAGTTTTAGCTTCTTTGGTTATCGGTAAATTTAAGGCCGTTAATCCTCGTTTAACCGAGCCAATAGCCAATTCAAAAGGCTGATTAAATTCTTGAGAGATTTTATCCGAAAACCAAAATGCTCTATCTCCAGCACCGACGGATCCGATAAGAATCGGCATACACCCCCAGCAATTTATCCCTAACAAAACAACGGCCAAAATAGAAAAAAGCTTCTTAACCATAATTGTTCCCTTAAAGATTAACAACCTATTTTTTGCCAAGCTTTTTTAAAATAACCATCATCGGACACCAGTTGCTAAAAGCTGATTGAAAAAGGTTAAAACCTACAAACACCGTAAACCAAAGCCATCCCGGATGAACAATTTTAGCCAGTAAAATACTTAACAAAACAAAAAAGCCAGCTATACCACGCAAATATCTTTCAATCATTTCTCACCTACCATAATGTTTTAGGCTCAGGCCTTCTATTAAAAACTATACCTTACTCTAAAAAAAACGTTTTTATTATTTTCCATTTGACCAAACTCCGTATAGTCATCCTCTCCCCAAGCAAGATTAGCGCCAACCGTTATATTCGTTCGATCAGAAAAATCATAACTAACACTCGGACGCAAATAGCCATCACGATCCGATGGCGAGAAAAAAGCAAAGAGATTTAGCCGGAGAGTCTGCTCAAACAACAATTTTGTCAAACGCAATGTAGTCAAATGGCGGAATTGGTCCCAACGAAAATCAGACGGTAAAAGCGCACGGCGATACTCATCATAATCAAGAGTTTGTTCATAAAAATACTGAGCTCCCCAACTTAAATCATTTCCTAAATCTTTGGCGTAACCAAAAAGGTATTTGGCCTTTGAATTTTCAATTAATCGGTTATCGCCGCTGGAATCTTGAGGAGAATCATAATACCCAAACTCAAAGTTTGATATTCCCCCCAAAAAAGGACCCCGAAGACTCAATCCATAAACATTAAGCCGAGGATAGAAAAGGTCACGGTTAGCCTCATTGAGATATCCCCGAGGCATTTTATCAAATCCGCGAAATAAATACAGAGCAGTTTCAAGACTGGAAAAGTTGCGGAAAAAACGGGCAGAATATTCCATATTGCTTAAGGTTCGCGCCGGCTCGACCAAATGCCGATCAGAATCCCGGCCGGAAATCCCACCGCGAAAGCTGTCAAAAAAAGAAAGCCGATCACCGCTAAAAAGAGTATTTGGCTCAAAAAAAGGAATTAGAATCAAATCGAAATTTACTTTTTGGTGATAGAGAGAAAATTTCATCCCATCGCTGGGTTTTTTAAGGTATTCATCGTGTCTTCCGATATAAAAAGAAACGTAGTCTTTAGGAAAAAGGTCATTGATAAAAAGGTAATCCCCAGTACCCCAGGTAAAAACTTGGCGACCAATTTTAAGGTCAACCCAGTTTTGCGGTGTAAAAGAAAGATTAAGCTCCCGAAGTTCAAATCCGGTTTTAGAGCTGAAATATTGATCAATAGTAAAATCACCTCGGAAAGCAAGCTCAGCCATCCAATCAGCCAAAAGGTCAGAAAATTCGGGATAAACCGAAGTTTTAAGCTGAAGCCGCTGCTCCAAAGCATTATATCGGGAATGCTTTGTGGTATCAGTGCCAAATTTTGGACCGTAAAGGATCTCAGAAAAACCGCTTATCTCCGGGCTATTTTGACTAAAGCGAAAAGACCCTTCGGCCGGTAAAGTCAATAGCGATAAAATAACAAAAACCAATAAATAAGTTAGTCTAACCATTTTCGCGGCGGCCTCTTTAAATAACGTTCAGTAAAAATGCTTTCATCAAGTCCAAGGTCATACTGAATTTCAGAAAATTCAGTAACCGTATTTGACCCATTTTCAAGGTCACTGGCCTTAGATTTTTTTACTGTCGGATAACCCTGGACATCTCCGGTTTCCAAGGCTTCAACGATTCGGCTTAATTTACCCTGTTTATTAAAATACTCGGCTCTTATCGGCAGATAAGAATTCTTGTCGATGTAAACGTTATAATAGGAAAATTCGACACTATCCTTGGAAATTGGCGTATTTTTTACTAAATAGGTTTCGCCTTCAGAAGATATCAGTTGATGTTCATCTTGGTCCAGAGCCCGGCCGGAAATATCTTCGTAAACAAAAGTTGAACCGACAAAACTTGAACGATTGTCGCTAGCAGCAATCCGACGCAGCAAGTCCAAGGCCGGAAGATAAAGCCAACGGTCATCGTCCCGGCCTAAATGCTTCCATACCAAATAAGTCATATCTTCAACATCCGCCGGTTCAGAAAAATAAACATAAAACTTCTGCTGGCCGCCATCAGCTAAATCCAAGCGCAGGATTTTAAAAACTCGTTTACGAATCCGGCCTTGAGAATCAGTAATCGTCATTTCAACCTTAGCTTTACCTCCGGTTCCTTGATAATAAGCGGCCTTATTGGCTTTATCTACTATTTGTTCAACCGATTCCTCAGAATAGGCAAACTCAAAACTGATCAACAAAAAAAACCCGGCTAATACAATAGAAAATCTTTTCATCTTAGGTCTCCTTTTTCTCTACCAAACAAAATTTATGTTTCGCTATTTTAGAACATATTCCTGATGCGATTGTTACCACCAAAACCGCAACCAGGCTAGTTATTCCTAAACCATACTCAGTATAACTCCGCGATAAATAAACAATCGAAAGCGAAACCACAAAAGAAATAATGACACAATATTTACAATTACAGACCATCTTTTTCTCTTCCTTACCAAAAATAGCCTGAGGAAAAGCCGTTATCAGTGCCGGCAAAATAAAAAGGGTCGCGATACTTGAAACAAGCATAATCGTAAACATAAAAAACCCTACCGTTCGATATGGTACCAGCGGCGCCGCTAAAAGAGGCAGAAAACCAATCGCCACAACAAAGGCGTTACGAGTAATTGCCCTTGCCGGGCCTTTAAACATCTCTTCTGAAGTTTTTGGCCAGTTTGGACTAGTATCATAGATTTCCCGCGCCCGCTGAATAAAATGAATAGCAAAATCAATTGAAAGGCCAAGCGTCAAAGCACTTAAAACCGCAACCGGCATATCGTAGTCTTTACCGATAAAACCTAAAAGACCATAAATAAAAAGAATCGTTAACGTCAAAGGCACCATTGAAATAAGCCCGCGCAACGGCGACCTGAAAAGAAAAGTCATCATAAAAAAAACAATAAAAAAACTGCCTAAAAAATTAACCAGCATCCCCTTGACCATTTTATTCTGCCAGACAACATTGATATAAGTTAAGCCGGCCCAATTATAATCAACCTTATAGGGAGGCGGATTCGCTGAAAAATAAGCATCAACCTGACGCAACACCTTATCTGTATCCTTGTTGTCACCGCTTTTTAATTGAAGCCAGACATTCAGCTTAGAGTAATCTGGTGTAACCATATGCCAAAGGTCATCGGGTTTATGAGAATTTTCATAGGAGATTAAGCACTGAGAAACTGCTTTTTTTGTTTCAGGAATAATGTTATAGGTTTTATCACCATCAAAAAGTTCGTAGTGAACCTTTTTTACAACATCTGCCAACGAAGTTATTTTGCCGACGTTTCCTTTCTCAATCAAATAATTCTCTAAACCTTCAATAAAGGCAAGCATCTTTGGTTCCTTAAAAATTTCTTCGGTTTTGCTTTGATTCTTAATCACAAGGTATGCGGTATAGGTACCGGCAAAATGTTCATTTAAGATTTTATCAGCAATACGTATCTCATGATTTTTATTAAACCATTTAACCGGATTATCATTTACCTGAATGTGGCTAATACCATAAATCGAAATAACTATGAGTAATCCGCTAAAACCAATAATCGCCTTAAAGTGCTTTAAGGTAAATCGATGAATAAGCCGTAAAGATTTGTCCAAAAGGCCGGAATGAGCCGCTTCTTCTGACAAGATATGGCCAAAATCTTTAAGCGAATCTTCCTTAATCACCGAGACATAAGCCGGGATAAAAGTTATAGTCAAAAGCCAGGCGACCATAATCCCCAGAGCGACAAAAACGCCAAAAGCCTGAACCGGGGGTATCGGAGAAAATGAAAGCGAAAAAAAACCAACCGCCGAGGTTAAAGAAGTAAACAACATCGGTGTAAACAACTCTTCAATAACATGAGTAATCGTCTTCTTTTTATCTTTATAACGGGGATACTTATCGAAAAATTCACTTAAAATATGAACCGAATCCAAAACGGCTATCGGCATAAGGAATATCGGTATCATCGAACTCATAATGTGTACCGGAAAACCAAACCCGATTAAAAGACCCATCGTGACAATAATTGTTATTACAGCCAGGATCATCGGCGGAATAATCATTCTAATGTTGCGGAAAAAAAAGAACATCAACAAAAATATAATTAACCCGGCTAAAGGCGCCGATATCGCCATCTGTTTAAACATTTCAAAACCAAAAGTATCCTCAGCTACCGGTAAACCGGTAATATAGTATTTTTCGCCAGAACCCAAGTCAGATACAATTTTCCTGATTTGAGTAGCGACACGATAACTTATGTTTTTCTTCTCAATTGGAATATATAAACACAATGCTTTTCCGCTGTCAGAAACCATCGACCCTTTAAACATCGGGTTATCCATAGCTTCATCACGCAAAAAAACAGCCTCGGCTTCAGTTTCTATCGGACTTTTCATCAGCCATTCAAAAACAACAACGCCCAGCCCGCCTTGTCGGATATTATCTTTTGTCGAAGGAGCAATTATTTCACGGGTAATGACACCTTCTATATCTTTTATCTTTTCGGTTATAGCGAATATCCGGTTTAGACTATCCTTGGTAAAGACTCCCCGCTCGGTTTCGTTGTTTACAATACCTAAAACTATAAAATCATAGAGAGCAAATTCTTTTTTTACGTCATGATCAAAAACGCGGACAAATTCATCCTTAGAAAGCATATTCTCCGGATCGGTATCAACCTTAATCCGGGGAAACTGAAAAGCCGCTAAAACAACAACGATAAAACAAATAGCAAAAACTGTTTTTGGCTTTTTAATTGATAAATGAATTATTTTTCTAAACATTTTTACCTCCCCAGATTCATTTTTCCTGACAGGCCTTTATACAGGTAATAACTTTCAAAATATCTTTATTGATTATATGGTAAAAAACGCTGTTGCCCCGGCGCTGCGATTTAAGTATCGCTTTATTTTTCATATTATTTAAATGCTGCGAGGTTATCGACTGTTTTATCCCCAAATCAGCCTGGATATCAGAAACCGAAAGCTCCCCGTCCCTAAGCAACTCTAATATCTTAAGCCGTTGAGGATGAGCTATAACCCTTAAAGCTTCTGCCGCCCGACTGTATTCGTTTTGCCTCATAACTCTCCTTAATTAAGATATTGCAATATACTAATATTGTGGCAAATTGTCAAGTATTTTATTTTTGTCCATTCTTGCACGGTATTTACAATTTTGGGAAATCGGCGATTGCCTCTAAGGATTTCTTTAAATCCTCTTCCGGCAAGCTGTATTCCTTAAGTTCTCCGTTAAGAAACTTCTCATAGCCAAGTAGATCCATAAGACCATGGCCGCTATAATTAAAAAGGATTACTTTTTCTTTGCCCTCCCGTTTAGCCTTTTGGGCCTCTTCAATCGCGCAGGCAATAGCATGACTGGTCTCCGGCGCGCAAATCGTTCCTTCTGTCCGCGACCAGGTTAAAGCCGCTTGATAACATTTTACCTGGTCATATGACCGAGGCTGAAGCAAACCTTCAGTGACAGCATGGCTGACCAACGGTGCCATACCATGATAACGAAGCCCTCCGGCGTGTATCGGTGCCGGAACAAAATTATGGCCTAAAGTATGCATCGCCAGTAACGGCGTTTGGCCGGCAGTATCGCCAAAGTCATAACGAAACGGACCACGGGTCAATGTCGGACAGGCGGTAGGTTCAGTAGGAATAATTGTAATTTTAGCACCGTTTATCTTGTCGCAAATAAAAGGAAAAGATAACCCGGCAAAATTACTCCCGCCCCCGGCACAGCCGATAACAATATCGGGAGTCTTTTCGCCGATTAAGGCCAACTGCTTTTTTGCTTCCAGACCAATGATTGTCTGATGAAGCATAACGTGATTCAAGACACTGCCCAAAGAATAACGGGTTTTCCCGGAAGAATCAGTTAAAGCATCCTCTATCGCTTCACTGATCGCAATACCGAGGCTTCCCGGAGTATCAGGCTGCTCTTTAAGAATCTTGCGGCCGAACGAAGTTGCCTTACTAGGACTAGCCAAACATTGACCGCCCCAGATATTCATCATACTTTTGCGTAACGGTTTCTGATCAAAACTTATCCGAACCATATAAATTTTGCATTCCAGACCAACGATACTACAGGCAAAAGATAAAGCACAACCCCACTGTCCGGCTCCTGTTTCAGTCGTTAGTTTCTCTATGCCAAACTTTTTGTTATACCAGGCTTGAACGACGGCGGTGTTTGGTTTGTGGCTTCCCGGAGGACTTAAACTTTCGTCTTTGTAATATATTTTTGCCGGAGTTTTTAAATGCTCCTCCAGATAAACTGCCCGGCGTAACGGTGCTGGACGCCAACGGTAAAGAATCGATAAAATCTCTTGCGGTATATCTATCCAACGCTTGGTGCTAACCTCCTGTTCAATTAGATTCATCGGAAAGATTCTTTCCAATTTATCCGGCGTTAAGGGGTTACCGTCTAAACCGATTGGCAGGCGAGGCGGATTTTTAAAGTCAGCAGCCAAGTTATACCATTGGCGAGGCATATCTTTTTCACTCAAGTAGATCTTATTCATCAAAAACTCCTTTCCTTAGTTCCGACTGGATATTGATTCGGTCTTTTAATTGATAAACGTATATATTGGGTCCCGAGTGACTGATACTCTTAAACCCGGTAAAGGGAATAAAAAATGCATCTTGCCGGTCGAACTTATTAGACTTGTTTTTAACATCTATGACTTCAAAAGATTTTAATAACCGGTACTGATCTGACAAAACAGATACGATCCGGGAAAAAACATTACTATAGGCCTCTAAAGGATAAGACTCAACAATAATAAAATCAGGCAATGAATCTTTGTATCCGGCAAAATCAAAGAACATCCCTTTCTGGTTATCATAATTCCATTCTTTAAAACCTGCAAGCCCTTTTTCTCGCAGCGAAGCCATCTCCTTTTTTAAAGCTTTTGCCAAAAAATGATTATTACTATTTTCGGTTTTTAACTTAGCATAAACAGTTTCCAGAAAATCAAAAGAATGTCCGATATTTATTTTACCGTAAGGGTTCAGAAAAGTCTGATAAACGGTCGAACCGTCAGTAAGGTTTTCGTCGATCCATCTTTTAGCAATCAACCGGCTGTCCGGCTTTGCCAACAGACTGTCAAATTTAATTATACTCAATGCCGAAGGGAAAAGAACAACAGAAACAATTATTACCTTAATAAAAAAAGATTTTTTTCCAGGGAATCTGTCGGCGATAAGTTTTAAAATGCTGTTGACAAAAAAAGCCGCGCTCAAGCAGAGAAACGGTAAAAGCGGTATGATATACCTTAAAAAAACGGTTTTTGATCTAGCACAAACAAAATAATAAGTTGCCAAAAAGCTTAAAACAATCAACGCCTTTTTAAAGTCGTGCTTGATAATAGTTATGATACCCAGTAAAGACGATAAAAAGAGTGTCCCGCCCAACCCAAAAAAGAGCGAAAACTTTAAATGATATAACCAATCTTTTTCTCCCAACCCTTGATGGCCAAGGTTAAGATGGTTTAGCTCATAAAAAACATCCTTTTCAAAACCCTTATAATCAAGCAAGACGTATGGCGACGCAACAAAAAAAGAAATACCAAGAGCAAGGATAAAAACAAGGATTAGTTTATTGACTTCAAACCGCGACCAATCACCCTGACGATTAAAGAACTTTAAACCAAAAGCCAAAAAAGCCGGCAAGATCAAAAAAAACCCGATATATTTGGCGGACGCCGCCAACCCGGCAAAGACACCGGCTAAACAATAACTTTTTATCGATTGGCTATGGTAACTACCGATTATAAAATAGACTGAGCAGACTATAAAAAAAGTAGCTGTAACATCGGGAGTCGCAAAATGAGAATCACGAACATGCAAATAAGCCGTACCTAAAAACAACGCTGATAACAGAGAAACCGTATAGTTGTTTTTAGAAAAAGAAAACGCCAGTTTATAAAGCATATAAACCGTAAAAACTCCAAAAAATACGCTTAGCAAACGGGCAATTATATAAAAATAAGTGGGTTCCAATAAATAAGCTGCTCCGAAATCATTAAAACTCTCATATCTACCTAGCAAAAAACTTAGTCCGTAATAAATGAAGTATAAGCCTAGGATTAAATACTTATATAATGAGGGCCAATTGAATGAACCAGGATGAAATTTCAGAAAAACCGAATGGATAATATTAGTCGAAATAGTTTCATCAGGACGGCATTGGGTGTTAGGCAGGCCAAAACCGATACCCCGAACTCTGACAATAATAGCCAACAACAATATAGCTATCAAAAAAAAATTAATTGTTTTTTTGGTTTGCTGACTGATCATTTAGCTTCTTTGGCGGTTACTGACCGGGTTACAATTAAGTTTACTCCCAGGCCAAGAAAATCATTAATTAGAACATCAGAAGCCAAAACCGGTTTTGTTATCCTTATTTCCCTGACAGCTTCAATCGCCTCAAAAAGTTTAGACTTAGGTATCGGTTTATCGGTCCTAACCGGGACTACAGCTAAAGATAGTTTATTAGCTTTAATAGTTGTAGTGAAAATTCTAAGCGGATGTTCGATCTCCTGTTTAACATAATCAAAAGCTTTAGGACATTTATTCCCCTTTATATCCTTAACCCGGCCATCCTCGGTTATAACCGTGACCAAACAACCGTTAGGACACTCGATACAT
>JAQTSA010000179.1 GCA_028711575.1 Candidatus Omnitrophota bacterium
TAAGGTCTATCTATCCTCATGATCAATTCTATCTGATAGTTGGTTCGGATTTAGCTCAGAACTTTGCTTCCTGGAAAGACTTTGAGCAATTAAAACGGTTGGTTGAGATAGTTGTGGTTCAGCGTAAACAGTCGGTATTTAGCGCCAGCCGGCCATACACAATTGTTGATATAGACGAAATCGATATTTCTTCATCTAAAATCCGAACTATGATTAGAACAAAGAAATCACTAAATTCTTTTCTTCACCCCGGTGTAGTTTCTTATATTAAGGAACATAAATTGTATCGAAGGCGTCAAAAGTAAAAAATACTTGCGATTATAGCAAATACGGGTATTATAATAAAAGTTTAGGGATTTTAATTGGTTTTGTTGATTATTTGTTTGTTTTTTTGGAATGATTTGAAAACCAGGGTTTTTGTCCCGAGGAGGGTTTATGATTAAATTTGGTACTGACGGCTGGCGGGCAATCATTGCCGATGAATTTACTTTCGAAAATGTAAAAAAAGTTTCTCAGGCTATCGCCGACTATTTAAAGAAACGCCGTAAAAGCAAGGTGGTTATTGGTTATGACCGCCGGTTTTTATCAAAAGAATTTGCTGAAACCGCGGCTTCTGTTCTTTGTGCCAATAATCTTAAAGTTGTCCTTTCCGACACAGAGGTGCCGACTCCAGCGGTGAGTTGGCAATGTCGTTATAAAAAATTTGATTTAGGGATTGTAATAACTGCTTCTCATAATCCGGCTAAATTTAATGGTTTAAAAATAAAAACTCCTCAAGGCGGTTCTGCCGATAAAGATCTTACAAATGAAGTAGAGAGTTTGCTGGGTAAAACTAAAATTAAAGCTATAGAGTTGTCTCGGGCAAAAGAAAAAAAGATATTAAAGGTTTGCGATTTAAGTTCAGAATATGTGAGTTTTTTGAAAAAATTCGTTGACCTTAAAAAAATAAGAAAACTCAAACTAAAGGTTTTAGTTGATGTAATGTATGGCGCTGGTGATGATTACGTGGAGCGAATATTAGGTAAAGGCAATGTTTCAATTGATTATTTACATAATGAAACTAATCCTTCTTTCGCCGGGACCAATCCCGAACCAGTTGAAAGTAATGTTTCTGAGCTGATTAAGATAATGAAATCCGGTAAATATGATTTAGGTGTTATTCTTGATGGTGATGCCGACCGGATCGCGATGATTGACGGCAAAGGCAATTATATAAACGCCCAGGTTATTTTGCCGCTTTTGGCGATACATATGATTAAGAATAGAAAGATAGCGCTAGGCATAGGTAAGACCGTAGTCGGCAGTGATGTTATTGATAAAGTCGCTTTAGATTTAGGAGTTGCCTGCTATGAAACGCCAATAGGATTTAAGTACATATCCAGTTTGTTTGAAGAAGGACTTATCGCGATTGGTGGAGAAGAAGCCGGTGGTATTGGTTTTCATGGATATGTTCCTGAACGGGACGGTTCGGCTTCTTTTTTACTGCTTCTGGAAATGCTTTCTTATGAAAACAAAAAATTTAATACTTTATTGGCGGAATTTTACAAAAAATACGGGAAATATTATTATAGCCGAATGGCTATTCCGGTAAAAAGTGTAAAAAGAAATCTTTCGGATATGAAAATACCCGAGGCTCTTTATGGTAAAAAACTTGAAAGAGTCAATACTTTAGATGGAATAAAGCTTATAACCAAAGATAATTGGTTAATGTTTAGAAAATCAGGAACTGAACCGATAGTAAGGGTTTATGCTGAGAGTCGAAGCAAAAAGGAAGCCGATAGACTGATCGCTTTGGGTGAAAAAATGATTTATGCTTTATAAATTATCAACGACAATTGTTTCAGTCATTTTTAGATTATTTTTCGCTTTGAAAGTTGAAGGTTTAGAAGAAGTTCCCCGTACGGTTCCCTTCATTTTAGCGTCCAACCATTTGAGCAATATTGATCCGCCTTTGTTAGCGGCAGCTTGTCCGGTAGCGATAGGTTTTTTGGCAAAACAGGAATTACTTAAGAACAAATTTTTGGCTTTTTATTATCGCGCTGTAGGCGTTGTCCCTTTAGATCGAGGTAAAAATGATATTCGGGCAATTCGTTTATCTTTAGAAATGCTTAAGACGAGAACATTACTTGTTTTTCCCCAAGGAACCCGCGGCAGCGAAAATCAATCTTTTAAAGATGGCGTAGGCTTTTTACAGAAAAAGTCTCAAGTTCCGGTGGTCGCGGCGAAAATTTACGGAAGCGATAAGGTTTTGCCAAAAGGGGCGAAATTTTTTAAAAGCGGAAGGCTGTTGGTCCGTTTTTCTTTAGTTAATAATCTCCAAGCTACTGATTCCCGGGAAACTGTTACAGCTAAAGTCATAAAAAGAATAAGCGAATTGTAATTTTTTCTGATATTACAGCTTTATTTAGGGGAAATAACCAACAATTCGAGTTTGGGATGATGATTCAACGATTGTAAGCTTTTTTTAGCCGAAAAACAATAAAGCTGTTGATTGATAAAAAAAAGTATAAAATTAGGCCTTTTTATGTTGACAAATATAACAATTTAGGAGATAATTTAAAATCTTAATCAGTCTTTTTGACTTACCTAATATAGAAAAAGACTAACCTTTGTAGACTTAACCCAGTTGGATTGTATCTAACCGGTTAAATTTTGGGAAAACTCGCTGTTAAATCTTTCTGGCAGCGAAGAAAAATATAAAAGGAGTGTGGGAAAAAATGGAGAATTTTTCTGCGGAATTGGAAAATGCTTATTTCGAATCAATTAAAGAGTTAAAGGAGGGTGAAATCGTCAAGGGCAAAATCGTGGCTGTTAACCTAAAAGATGTTATTGTCGATGTGGGTTATAAGTCCGAGGGAATTATTCCCCGCGATGAGTTTGATACTGTCAATATAGACGAACTTGAAGATTTTGAAGTTTTTGTCGAAAATGTTGAAGATGAAGAAGGTAAAGTCATCCTTTCTTTTAAAAAGGCCAAAGAACTTAAAGGCTGGCAAACTTTAGCTAACAATCATAAAGAGGGTGATCTTATAGAAGGCATTGTCACAAGAAAAGTTAAAGGCGGCTATATGATTGAAGTTTTTGGAGTTTTAGGGTTCTTGCCGCAGAGTCTTTCGGCTTTTCGCAATGTTAAAGAAAACGTAATAGCCAAAAAGTTTTATTTTCAAATTGTTAAAATGAATCGTTTGAAAGGAAACTTTATTGTTTCCCGTAAGGATGCTTTACGGATGGAGCGTGATATGTTGCGCCGTAAAATCTGGGAGGAAATCCAAGAAGGGATGGTTCTTAAAGGCCGGGTAAAGAGTATTGCCAATTTTGGCGCATTTATTGATTTGGGCGGAGTTGACGGCCTTTT
>JAQTSA010000043.1 GCA_028711575.1 Candidatus Omnitrophota bacterium
CTCCTGCCTCATTACAATAATGCCTCCTTCTGCCATAATACCCTCCTTTGCTGGAAGTATTATAGCAATTATAAAGGGGACATTTTAACTTTGCCCTAAGGGGACATTATCACTTTGGGGTTACAGGGTTAAATTGTTGATTCGTTTAAAGGGAAACCTGATCGGATTACGTAGAGTTCGGCAGCAAGTAACTGTTAGCCGTAATTTAACAATCCGCTATCTGCTTTATGATTATCTTTTTTTGTTTTTTCGTTTTTTTGTTTTAGTTTCTTTTTCAATTAAGCTCTGCCAGTCACTTGAAGTCACAACCGCGGCATAATCTTTTTTGCTGATCGTAATAACCTCTATCTCTTTTTTTAAGAACCCTTGGATCTCTTTAAGAAGGGATCGTTCTTCGGCACTGCAAAAAGAAATAGCAATCCCCTTATTAAACCCGCGGCCGGTACGGCCGACACGATGGACATAATTTTCAGGTTTTACCGGCAAATCGTAATTAATAACAAACTCGATGTCGTCGACATTGATACCTCGGGCGCTGATATCTGTTGCGACTAAAACTCGGCACTCTCCGTCACGAAACTTGCTCATAACTTCAATCCGTTCTTTTTGTTCTTTATCGCCATGAATACCTAAAGAACTTATTCCTACCCGCCGCATAGCGCTTTCGAGCCGCTCGGCACGAACTTTTGTCCGGACAAAAACTATAATTTTACTTTCCGGATTATCCTTAACGAACCGTTCTAAAAAGAAACGTTTATCGGCCATTTCTACAAACATCACGTAATGTGACACATTTTTTGAAACCGGATCTTTTGGCGAAATTTGAATTCTTATCGCCGAACTCTTAACTTGAGAATAGGCCAGTTTCTTAATTCTTTCGCTCATCGTAGCGGAAAAAAAGAGAGTCTGATGCGGGGTTTTAATGATTTTCTTAATAGACTTGATATCCTCGATAAACCCCAACTCTAGCATATGGTCAGCTTCATCAAGAACCAGAACCTGAATATTCCACAAATCAACGTATTTTTGATGAATCAGATCAAACATTCGCCCCGGAGTTGTAATTAGAACGTCAATTCCGTCCTGAAGTTTTTTAATTTGCCGGTCCTGTGCTACCCCGCCGTATAAAGCAAAAACTTTAACCTTAGTATTTTTTGATAGGCGGGTGAAAACTTCGCCGATCTGCAGTGCCAGCTCCCGAGTCGGCACCATGACAACACATTTGATGCCAACAGCGCGGCTGCTTTTTTTTTGAGAATGAATCATATTTATAATTGGAATAGCAAAAGCCGCGGTCTTACCGGTACCGGTTTGAGCAACGGCTAAGACGTCCTCGCCTTTAAGGATAGAAGGTATTACCTTAAATTGAATATCAGTCGGCCGGACAAAACCAAGTTTCGCCAAATTATCTTTTATATCGGAAGATATATAGTATTTATCAAATTTCATATTGCTTAATTATACCACAAAACCGTTATTCTGCTATTGTTTCTATCATTGAAGGCAAAATCATGAAACAAAATCAACTATATCATTTTTATATAGGTATTAACCAGCTAAACAAAAAAATGATTTAAAAAAGTCTGCTACTATGACGGCTATCGTTTTATAGCCCAACGTAAAACGGCACTTTTAGAGCGCGGATTAGAATATTTCTCTTTTGCCGTTGGCCGTATCGGCTGTTGACTAATATTTGAGTATTGTCGATTAATCAGTCCCTGGCCAAAAGAATCAGCCACCCGAGAATCTTCTCCGGAATGAAAACTCAAGATAACCGCTCTTCCCTGACTTTTCAGACAAAAAGGCAAATCCCTTAAAAACTGATCAAGCACAGTTAACTCCTGGTTAACCTCAATCCTTAAAGCCTGAAACACCCGGCGAACGGAATCATAAGCTTTATCTAAACCAACGCCAAAACTACCCTTAATGATTGAGGAAACTACTGTTTTGGTTAGCTGAGTCGTAGTATTTATCTGGGTTTTATTTCTGTATAGGGCGCGTGCAATACGGCGGGCATAGGGTTCATCCGAGTTTTTAACAAGCAGAGTTTCAAGCTGTTTAGCGTCCATATCAAAAATTAAATCTCTGGCGGTACGGCCGCGTTTAGGATTAAGCCTTAAGTCTAACGGGCCCTCGCGTTTAAAACTAAAACCCCGAGCGGGATTATCCAACTGCATTGACGAAACTCCCAAATCGGCCAAAACAAAATCAAACCCGCCGTTTAACGAACCGGCCAGTTTAGAGATACCGGCAAAGTTTCCTGATTTTATGATTAATTCTTGTTCCGTAAATCCTTTATCTCTCAACCTACTTTTCGTGCGGACAATCTCTATCGAATCAACATCAACGGCGTATATCCGTCCAGTTGGACGAATTCTTTTAACCAACTCTACCGCGTGCCCGCCAAACCCAAGAGTCGCGTCAAGCCCAACTTGCCCCGGTAACGGATTTAAGATTTCTAAGATCTCTTTAACACAAATCGGCCGATGCATGCCGGCCGGAGTTTTACCAGACCGGATGACCTTGTCAACATCTAAAGGATACCGCTCAGATTGAAGTTCTTTATATTTTTCTTCAAACCGGCGGGGATGATTCCCCTTATAACGCAGACGGCGTTTAAGTTTTTCTGAATTGTTATTTAAATCGTCCATATTTAATTCGGAATAAAATAAAGAATTGTTTGACTTTTTTCTTTACCCTAGACCCTAAACCCGATACCCTAAAACCCTATTTTAAAATCTTTGACTATTGTCTGACAACCTTTTGACTCTTTCACTTAATAACTTAATTACTCAATAACTTAATCACTTTTTAGCGATATGACTTTACTATTTGCCAAAGCGTTTAGTTTTAAATTTATCCATAAACCCTTTTTTCATATTCGACTTAGATTTATTTTTCTGAACCTTTGCCCGCTGGGCAGCTTTTTCTTCATCAGTCATATTCTGCCAATCAGCTTTACGTTTCTCGACTTTGGCTTCTTTAGCAGCTTTGTCTTGCGCTGTCATACTGTCCCATTTCGTTTTACGTTTCTGGTTTTTTAATCGCTTAGCGGCTTTTTCTTCTTCAGTCATATTCTCCCATTTAGCTTTACGTTCCTGGGCTATTTTTCGCTTGGCCGCTTTTTCTTCGGCCGTCATATTATTCCGCTTAGTTTTAGATTCCTGCATCTTTACTCGTTTAGCCGCCTTTTCTTCTTCGGTCATGTTCTTCCAATCAGCTTTACGTTCCTGCCAACGTTCAGAAGCCTGTTGTCTCATTTGGTTTGATTTTCCCTGACTATAACTTTCATCAGCGGTTAAAGATATCAAAAAAACAAAAATAACCGCTATTTTTGAAACTGAATTTGCTGTAACCATTGCAACCTCCTTTTTTTGGTCTGATCAATATGAGAATTTTTTATTATACAACAAAAAAGAACCCTTCATAAATATTATTTTTTCCAAATTTTGCCTTTTAAACCGGGAGTTTTTATTGTTTAAAAGCGTTACTCACTAAGAAAATCAAATTTACGGTTTAAAACCGGATTTACCTAAACTTGACAAACTATAAAATGAAATTGCCAAGAACCATTGCAACAATCACGATCCGAACAAATATTGATCGTAACAACAACAATATTTAGAATCGCTTAATCGATCGACTAAACAGTTTATTTTTAGAAATGACTATTTTAAAGTTGGTTATATTTTGTATGTTTACCGCGGGCTTTTTCTATTGGATACTTTTTTTCATTTTTTTTCAGTTTATTCTCCATTGCGTCAGTCAAATTAATACCTAAATTATCCGATAACTCAAAAAGGTATAAAGCAATATCAGCGATTTCATCTTGAATATCTTCTTTGTTACGGCTTAAATAGTCTTTAACCTCTTCCTGAGTCTTCCACTGAAAATGTTCTAACAGCTCCGAAGCTTCTAAAATGATTGATACTGCCATATTTTTCGGGTCATGAAACTGCATCCAGTCCCGGTCGTCACGAAACTTTATAATTTTATCGGTAATCTTTCTAATCTCACTCATAACAAAACACTGTTAGTTAACAATACAGACACCTCAACAATGATTTTATTATATCAAACCAGCAACAGTTTAAGAAACAAAATAAAAAGCTTACTACTCGCCAATCGCAAAGGAGACGTTTACAACCGCTGTAACTTTTTTTTCATAAGAAGAAGTGTCATTGTTTCCGTACCAGGAAACATCATAAGAATTAACCGGATTAATTTGAAAGGTACCCATACGCGCTGAACGCATTAGGCCAATTTTGTTGCCGGTTGAATCAGCCATCTGCTCAGCCCTCTGTTTTGCGTCTTTTGTCGCTTTGGCCAGCATCTCATGTTTTAATTCGGCTAACTTTGTATAAAAATATTCAGGAGCTCGGGATATAAATTGGATACCTTTGTTGATCAGCTCTGTAGACTCACGGGCGATATTATCAACTTTTTTAACGTCAAACGACCGGACCTCTATAGTTTGGGCAATAAGATAGGCTTCGATATCGTTGGTGCTGTTTCCTTTTTCATTCTTGGCGTAAAGAATTGTTGTATCAGCCTGAGAAACGACAATCTCTTCACCTTTTACACCTTTAAACAAAAGATAATCTTTTACTACCTCTAAATCATTTTTAAGTTTAGCGAAAGCGTTAACCATATCAGGATCTCTTCGCGAAAATGACGCGCTCCATACAATATAATCCGACACGATTTTTTTCTCAGCCGAGCCGGTAACGTCAATTACCTCGTTGCTGAACTTCTTGATACTCATTAACCCTTTTGAAATAACTAAACTTGAGAAAACCGTACCGCCGGCAATGCATAACCCCAAAATGATAATTTGAACATTTTTAAGTTCTTTTAAACTACCCATCACAGCCTCCTTTTTCTATAACCGGTTTATAAAACAATCTGATCGATCAACCTTCCTTACCTGGATATTCAGCTGTTTGGCCTTTCAACTAAGAGTTTACCCCATTAGAAAACTTAGTCCTCTAACGGGTTGCCATCTAACTGTTAAAAACAAGGTATTGCTCTGCCTTTTTTAGTAATTTGTTCTGCCGGCCGATTTGATTTAACGACTTAATTTTTATACCTTGGTTCCTTAATCCGGTTATCCGATCAACCATTACCGGCCCTAACCCGGGAACACGTAACAACCGGCTTGAATCATCTTTGTTAACCATAACCGGAAAAAATTCAGGATGCCGCTTGGCCCACATTTCTTTCGGATCAACAGTCAAAGAAAGGTTTCCGTCAGATTCAAACGGTATATCCTCAAGTTTAAACCCGTACCGCCGAATCAACCAATCGGTTTGGTAAAGCCGATGTTCGCGGATTAACATTTGCTTGTTGCTAAGTTCAGATCTTTCTCCGGGAAGACCGGCCAAGCCCACTCCGCGCTGATAGGAACTGAAGTAGACCCGGTTCAGCCCCAGGTTATGGTAAAGGTTCCACGACGAATCCACTATCTCTTTATCGGTTTCCGAAGAAGCGCCAACAATAAACTGAGTAGTATGTTTTAGCCGCCGGGCATCGCGGCCGGTTTTAATAAGCCGGCTGATCATCTCAATTTTAGAGACGATGTCTCTTGAATATTTCTTGCTGGTACTTAATTTTTTAAAACTCTCTTCGTTCGGAGCCTCAATATTTAAAGAAACCGCGCTGGCTAAAGCTAAACTTTCTCGAACAGCCGCCTCCGAAGCGCCGGGTATGATCTTTAGATGAATGTATCCGCCAAACCGCTGTTTACGTAATAAAAGGGCTGTACGGTTTATCAGTTCCATTGTGTTATCGGGACTTTTTAAAACGCCGCTACTCAAAAAAAGCCCGCTAACTTTACCGGCCCGGTAATAAGACATAAAAATCTTGCTCAACTCCTCCGGCGAAAGACTCAACCGCTGAACTAAAGCGTCAGACCGTAACGGGCAATACCGGCAGTTATTCAGGCAATGATTAGAAAATAAAGTTTTAAAAAGAAAAGTCGGCCGGCCGCCGGATAAAGGAACCGGATAAACCCACTTATCATCTTTTGACCGCCGACGATGTTCGCCTTGGCTCGTCGCGCAAGAACAAGCGAGGTCGTACTGAGAATCCTGAGAAAGAATCTTTAGCTTATCAACAGTTTCCAGGCTTTTAGTTATGTACGTCACCACCTTCTCCAAAATAAAAAAACCTTCGCTTATCTTTGCGAAGGTTTTACTTTATTATAGTCCGGGATTTACCCCTTCTTAACTCGGGACTTTTAACCTGATTGTGATTTTACTCTACTCTTGTCTTTGTTTTTTGTCAATCAATATTTTTGTGTCTGTCTACGAAGAATCAGACATTAACACGCTAAGGGCAATAGAATAGAACTTTGATTCGCAACTATCAGCACGCGACGTTAAAACTATCGGAACGGCCGCGCCGACTAAAACGCCGGCAATTGACCCTTTGGCTAAATAAACGAAACTCTTGGCCAAAATGTTGCCGGATTCAATGTTCGGAACAATCAAAACGTCGGCTTTACCGGCAACATCGCCGGTTACTCCTTTAAGATTAGCGGCGTTTTGATCTATCGCATTGTCAAGAGCAAACGGACCATCAACAAAACAATCATAGCCAAACTTACCCTGTTCAGCCATCGCGCGAAGGCTCGCTGCCTCTACCGTCGCCGGCATAGCCGGATTAACAACTTCAAGCGCGGCTAAAACAGCGACTTTAGGGTTTTCGATATCAAGCACACGACAAATTTTTAAAGCATTAAAGATTATTTTAACCTTTTCCGGCAATTTCGGTGATATATTCATTGCCCCATCAGAAACTAAAAGCAGTTTATCCGAACGCTCGAGAACAAACACATGGCTCATAAAGGTACCGATACGAAACCCGGATTGCCTATCAAGCACGGCACGCAAAAAATCCGCGGTATGTATTTTCCCTTTCATTAGGATATCAGCTTTTTTATCCCGAACAGAAACGCAAGCCGCCCGCGCTGACGAATAATCATCAGCGGTATCAACGATTGTCAATTCACTTGACAAAAAATTTATAGTTTTGAGAATCTTTTCAATTTCAGTTTTTCGGCCAAACAAAACGGCCTTGGCAATATTTGCCTCATAAGCCTTCTTTACCGCCAAAAGAACATTTTCATCGTCGGCTACGACCACTGCTACAGTTTTAACCGGATAGTCACCGATTTTTTTAATTACTTCTTTAAATGTTCTCAAGCACCAGCCGCCTTTAACTTTACTTAATTGATAACTACTCTAATAAAAGCATCGCAATCGACTCAGAATGAACCTTATCCCCGCCATTTAACAAACGAAAACATTCAGTCTCCTGAGGATCATTTTTTTGATTCGCGACTTGTCGATAATGAAGTTCTCCCGAAACATTTTCTACGTATATCGCTTTTTTATAAGCCTCAAAACGTGTCGGCCTGTTTTTTTTATATCCGGCAATGATTTCCTTGATTTCCCGAACAGTCAAATTAAGATTGGCAAGATCAACATCATCTAAATTTTCCGGAAACTTGTCAGGAAAAGTAAACAGCGCTTCTAAAACCTTAGCGTGCCTAAGTTCCTCCTCAGCCATTCTTTTCCAAAACTCAGCGTCCTGGGGAAACAACTTTTGGTACAAGCGATAGAGCGCGCTCATCTGCAGTTCAAGTTCGATATAAGTTTCGATCCGTTGACGTTTATAATCCATTTAGTTAACATCCGGCTATTTCTTCAGCTCTTAATGAC
This sequence comes from Candidatus Omnitrophota bacterium, assembly GCA_028711575.1. Taxonomy (GTDB): domain Bacteria; phylum Omnitrophota; class Gorgyraeia; order Duberdicusellales; family 4484-171; genus JAQTSA01. The sequence continues at coordinate 7,725 of JAQTSA010000043.1, forward strand.
TTAAAATTTGATAACGAACACACCAAACTGATAAGAGTAAAAAACAGCTTTCTTTTATTCTATCACAACGAGTCAAAAATTGTCCGGTTTTCATCGCCAATAAGCGCTTCTCGAAAAGCGTATATTCGATCATCAAAGATTATGTCGCTCATCATTACCGGCCGGCTGAGAATTATCCCTTCTAAGGAAGTACAGCGGCTTAAAGCGACATAGGTTTGTCCATGGGCAAAAGCGCCCGATCCCAGGTCAATAACAACGTCATCAAAAGTTTGGCCCTGGCTCTTGTGAATAGTTATCGCCCAGGCCAGCTTTATTGGGTACTGCTGAAAGGTACCAAGAGTTTTTGTCTCGATCTTTTGTTCAAGGTCGTTATAAAAGTAGGCGACTTTTTCCCATTTTACCCGCGGTAAAGAATAGATATCTTCTCCTAGGCGCACCCATACACCATTAACATCTACCGAACAGACTTCGGCGATAGTTCCATTAACCCACCGCTGTTGGCTATCGTTACGCAACAAAATAACTTGAGCGCCTTTTTTAACCTTTAAACAAAAGTCAGTCGCGCACAGTTTCTCGTCAAACTCGCCTTCAACTTCAGCCTTAAAACTATAGCTTCTGCCAGGCAGTGATTTTAGCCGTTTTTCATTTATCGCCGCGGCTTTAGCGTTAGTTGTAGTCAAGACAACGGACCCCGGTTTAGGATTTTGACATTTTTTTTGTGCCCGGGCATTAAGTGCCGCGAGATCTTTTAAACTCAGCCGTTTACTACGAACTTTGTTTAACAGCTCAACAAAGTCCGGATCACTTTGGCGAAACACGTTGTGAAGCTCAATATAGTCTAAATCGATTTTTTTAAAAACCTTGGCATTAAAGAAATAAGGACTATCATAAATCTCGTCAATATGGTCACGCACATCACTATTTACCACCGGGGGAAGCTGAAACAGGTCGCCGAAAAAAACCATCTGCACCCCGCCAAAAGCAGAACGGATTCTGTTTCGGTTAAGGCGTAAGGCATAATCTATTCCGTCCATCAGGTCAGCCCGAACCATTGACGCCTCGTCGATAATTAACATATCAAGGTTTTCAATCGTATCTCTCTCACGCAGCTTAGGCACGTCATCTTTCTGTATCAAGCGCGGCGGCAATCTGAAAAAAGAGTGTATAGTCTGACCGGCAACGTTTACCGCAGCAACGCCTGTTGGAGCTAAAACCGCCACGTTTTTGTCAGTATTTTTGACCAAATACTTAAGGAACGTCGATTTACCGGTGCCGGCCTGACCGGTAACGAAAACGCATTTATTGGAATGTTCAATTTTCTCAAAGGCGTGCAGGAATTCTACGTTCAGCTGAAAGTCTTTCGGCAATTCACTTTCTTTTGGCAAGTTATTATTTTTCCAGTTCATCGCTAAATTATTTGGTCAATCTAATAGTTTTAAATAAAATCATTATGAAAAAAGTCAAACAAGGATAAAAAACTATCACTTACCCTGTAATTAGTCACTCAAAGACTACCAATCTAAAGCTCAATACCCAATACCCGATACCCTAAACCCTAACTACCCTCCAGCCCTTTTAACTTTATAACCTCTTTCTTGCAGTTCTTTAATAACCGAAGTTCGCTGGTCACCCTGAATTTCAATCACACCAAAATCAACCGTACCGCCGGCACCGCATTTTTGTTTAAGTGATTTAGCTAAGGTTTGAAGCTCTTCATCGCTGAGATCAATGCCGGTAATAACCGTTACACACCTTCCTTTACGTCCCTTTGTCTGACGAGAAACCCGCACAACACCGTCAAGTCCTCCCGATCTAAAATCGTCGATCTTCTTACGGCAATTACACTCCGAAATAGGATTAGCACAATCAAGGCACATTTTGCCAAATTCAGTTGAATAAACTAACTGAGAAGTTTTTTTCTTTTTAGCCATTGCTTGAAAGTAATTAAGTTATTCAGTGATTGAGTGATTAAGGATAAAAATTCCTTAGAAATATTTGACGAATATGTCAATATTAAGTTTTTTACACATATTCTATAACCTTAAACCAATAGATTTTATTGATGTGAACTTTCATCTCCCTAATGCTATTTAGTCTATTATTAGGTATTACAGTATTTCAACTCAAAAAAATACTAAATAAATTAACGCAAATAACCTAAACCTCCTACACCTAATAACTTAATCACCCTTTAAGGATTCAAATCGCGACTGACGGCCGATACGCGTGCGATCAATTTCTTTCATCACCGTTTTTCTGATTCTTATGTTCAGCGGCGTAACCTCAACCAGCTCGTCGTCAGCAATAAAGACAAGCGCGAACTCAAGAGTAACTTTACGCGGAGGTATTAAGTTAATCGCCGTGTCACTGGTAACCGAACGAACATTCGACTGTTTTTTTTCTTTTTGGGGATTGACAACTATATCGCCTCCCCGGCTGCAGATACCAATAACCATACCTTCATAAACTACTTCTCCCGGTTTAACAAAAAGTTCGCCCCGTTCCTGAAGGTTATCTAAGGCAAAAGAAACAGTTTTACCGTTACTGTTTGAAATTAAAACGCCTTTACGGCGGGTAGGCATATCTCCTTTATACGGCTGACACTCAAGAAAGTTCTGGCACATTATCCCGCTACCGCGGGTCATAAGCAACAGCTCACTTCTAAAACCGATCAAGGCCCGAGATGTAATATTAAACTCCATTCGTACTGTGTTGGTAGAAGTGTTCTTTAAATCTTTCATCTGGGCTTTACGCTCACCTAAAGCCTGCATAACAGCGCCTTGATATTCGCTATCTACTTCAATGACAACAACTTCTACCGGCTCTAAAACCTGATCACCGATTTTTTTCAAAATAACCTGCGGCCGAGACACTTCAATTTCATATCCTTTACGGCGCATAGTCTCTATCAGCACCTCAAGGTGAAGTTCGCCCCGCCCAGAGACTTTGAACCGTTCACCTTTATCTACTTCTTCAACTTTTATGCCAACATTAACCATCGCTTCATGTTCAAGGTACTCGCGAATATGCCTTGAGGTTAAAAACACTCCGCCGTCTTTACCGGCTAAAGGGCTTCGGTTATGTGAAAAGTTCATTGATATCGTCGGCTCATCAATCTTAACCGCCGGTAAAGCTTTTGGGTTTTCAACACTAGCCAGAGTTTCGCCGATTGAAGCGCCCTCGATACCAGTTATCATTACAATGTCACCAGCCATAGCCTCATTTACATCTACTGGAGTTAACCCCTTATACTTCATGATTTTTGTAACTTTCGCGGTCATGGTAGTACCATCGCGTCTTACAAGAGCGACCGGATCGTCAACCCGTACCGCGCCATGGAATATCCGGCCAATCGCGATTCGGCCAAAATAAGAGTTATGGTCAATCATCGTTACCAGCATTTGAAACGGCAAAGCCGGATCAGCTACCGGGGGCAACACCCGGTGAAGAATTGTGTCTAACAGCGGTTTTATATCGGCACTTGGCTCGTCAAGGTCAAGAGTAGCATGCCCATTACGGCCGGAGGCGTATACTATCGGAAAATCAAGCTGATCGTCGGTCGCGTTAAGTTCGCAAAAAAGGTCAAAGGTCATGTCCGCAACCTTGTCCGGCTGACAGTTCGGCCTATCTATCTTGTTAATAACAAGTATCGGCTTTAGATGAAGTTCAAGCGATTTTTTTAAAACAAACTTGGTTTGAGGCATCGGCCCGTCAACGGCGTCAACCAATAAAAGCACGCCATCGACCATTTCTAAGATCCGTTCGACTTCACTGCCAAAATCAGCATGACCAGGCGTATCAACAACGTTACATTGCACCCCTTTATAGTTAAACGAGGCGTTCTTCGAAAAAATAGTTATACCCCGCTCTTTTTCCAAGGGGTTTGAATCCATGATAGTCGTTTCGCCTTCTTCAAACTTATGAGCACCGGTATATTTAAGTAAGGCATCAACCAGAGTAGTTTTTCCGTGGTCAACGTGAGCGACTATCGCAATGTTACGGACGTCTTTTCTTCTTTTTTGATTGGGCATTTTAAAAGATTTAACCTTTAGTTTTCTTTCAAATATCACTGCTAAAAAATAACCAAATAATTTTCGGAACTTTAACCTCAAAACACCTAACGTTATTCCTTTTTAAAATGAACAAACAGCCGCCCCCAGTTCTTGCTGTCTTTTTCCAGGCGATGATATAATTTGCGAACCTGTTTCTGCTCAAGGAATCTCAAAACCCTCTTCTTAAGCTGACCGCTACCTTTACCAGGAATAATTTCAACTAAAGAGACGCCTTTGGCTACCGCTTCGTTGATAACACGATTGAGTTCAGCGTCGATTGACTGGCCTTTGTTATATATATCATGCAAATCTAACTTGATCTTTGCCATATATTTTTTTTTATCAACCTGCCGGCCGTTTCCTATCGCCGGTTTTATTTCTTCGCCATCGAGATTGTCCCGGCCGGGATTGGGGTTTACTTTTATCACCGGGATTAACTTTACGGATAGGCCCCCTTGAGCCTTTCGCTGCCGGCCGGGCTGCCGCGCCAGAAGCATGTTCTGCCGTTTGAGAATAAAACTTGTTAGTACGCTCTTTAGGTATTTCTAAACCCAGCATTTTTTCTATTGCTCTTAACTGGTCACGTTCCGCAGCGCTGCAAAAGGAAACCGCGTCTCCTTCAGCACCGGCTCTGGCAGTACGGCCAATTCGATGAACGTAAGTTTCCGGCGTGTTTGGCAAATCATAATTGATAACGTGCGATATCGAGTCAACATCAATTCCCCGGGCAGCAATGTCGGTCGCGACTAAAACGCGCGTCTTTCCTAACTTAAACTTCGATAAAGCTTCGGTGCGAGCGCCTTGGCTTTTGTTTCCATGAATAGCACTAGCGCTAATACTTAGACTCTCTAACTTTTTAACGACCCGGTTAGCAGAATGTTTCATCTGCACAAACACAAGCACCCGGCTCAAATGTTTCGCTTCTAAAAGCTGGGCTAAAAGAGCGTCTTTATTATTTTTATCGACAAAAAACAATTTCTGAACAATTCGTTCAACCGCCGGTTTACCCGGCGTTACGCTGACAAAAACCGGGTCCTTAACGATCGTTTCTGAAAGTTTGAGCACTTCCTCATCCATAGTCGCTGAGAAAAAAAGTGTTTGCCGGTTTTGAGGAAGTTTAGCTATAATTCGTTTAACGTCATGGATAAACCCCATATCAAGCATCCGGTCGGCCTCATCAAGAACAAAGACTTCCGTACCGTCTAACCGCAAGTGACGCTGATTAATCAAATCCAGCAACCGTCCGGGCGTAGCAACAACCACGTCAACGCCGCGCTCTAAAGCCCGTACCTGAGGATTTTGCCCGACACCGCCAAAAATAACCGCATGGGTTACCTTAAGGTAACGCCCATAATTCTTAACGCTATCGCCAATTTGGGCCGCTAACTCACGCGTCGGCGCTAAAACTAAAACCCGGGCTTTACCACGCGCCCGCGGCCGAAGATTTATCGTCAAGTACTGCAATATAGGCAAAACAAAGGCCGCAGTCTTTCCGGTACCGGTTTGAGCGCAGCCGATCAAGTCTCGGCCGGCTAAAATATCCTTAATTACCTCATCCTGTATCGGTGTGGGAGTCTGATACCCTTGATCCGATACCGCCTGCTGTAACTCCGAGTTAAGCAGAGTAAACGCTCCCCGCGCTACAGTGCGGGGATGCGATGATTTTTTTTTATCTTTATCCATAAACCTCCATTATTTGTTTTATTTTTCTATTCTAATCGTTTTTTGTTACGCCGTCTTAACGATTTCAAATAAAAGCCTTCGACTTGTTTCCTTGCCCAAGGCGTTTTTCTTAAAAACTTCAAGCTTGAAGAAATGCTCGGTTCATTTGTAAAACAGCGGATATTAATCTGCTCGCTCAACGCCGCC
>JAQTSA010000044.1 GCA_028711575.1 Candidatus Omnitrophota bacterium
AAAACTGGTACCTGACAAAACGAATTCATCAGGGATTGGGATGGTCCACAATCCCTGAATTCAAAGCAAAAAGAGACTCTCATTTAGCAGATGTTTTTCAGTTCGATAATGTGGGGGCTTGACCGAAGGAGCCCTCTTTAGCCGTAACAACCCTTGGGCGACTTTTGAGATATCAATAGTTTATTTAGGTAATGACCCGGTTTATGATACCGCCGAATATAAAAAGAAGTTTCTTGATAATACTAAATCTAAGGTAATAAAAGAACTAAAATCTGAAAACTGCAAGTGGCTGTTTGCTGTTGATAAACAGTTCTTCGGTGAAGATGGTTTAATGATTACTTACGGCGATGAAGTGATGCAGCGTGAAGTTTATGTCGTAAAAAATTATCGCCTCTATTCGTTAAGTTTTGGCTGTGAAAAAGAGTATTTTGATACCCAGTGGTATATTATTGAAAGTTTGATTAAACGTTCTGAACTCTTGCCATAGAAAAGATGCTGATTATTTTTTCAGCTTCTTTTAAAGGTCAATCCTTTTAGCTAAAACTGCTTTTAATATCTTGAATCTTTCGTTGATTAATAGTAATATTATATAGATTATCGGCCTGTAGATAAAAAGGAGGAGTTATGAAGTCTCTTTTTGTGGTTCTTATTGTGGCGGTCGCGGTTGGTTTTTTAGTGTTTAATTTACATGGCGGGGCGGTTCAGAACAGCCGGATTAATTTGGAAAATTACAGTAAGATTCAGAAGGATATGACCTTTGAATGGGTCCAGGATATATTGGGGCCGCCTAGCCGGACCGTTCAGGAAGTTATCATCGGCGATAAACAATTCGGTACTTATCAGTGGGAAGACAAAAAAAATAATGTTTTGTATATAATCGTTACCGAAAACGGAAAAGTTAAGGAAAGAATGAATCCTATTCCAACTAAAGAATATCAGATGGGCGAGCGGGGCGTTGGCGTGCGGAATATCAAGAGGTAGAGTTGTGGTTAGTCCTAAACGTATATTTATCGATAGACTTAACTTTCAAGATGACCTATTGTTGGGATTAACTGACGTTTGTCGGAAAAATAATGTAACTTTAGGAGTTTTTAATGCGATTGGCGCTGTAAATAAGGCTTCCTTAGGTTATTACGACCAGCTTGAAAAAAAATACGTTGAAACCTTAAATCTTGACAAAAAACTGGAAATTGCCTCTTGTTCGGGAAATATTTCTTTAAGTGGGGACAATGAGATATTTGTTCACGCTCATGTTGTCTTTGCCGGCCATGACGGCCGCTGTTATGGCGGCCATCTTATGCCGGGCGCGTCAGTCTTTGCCTGTGAGTATCATATAACAGAATTTGAAGGAATTGTTTTGAAACGCCGAAAAGATTCAAACACCGGTTTAAATCTATGGTAAATTGAAACTCTAGGGAGGTGGCATAAGTGGGTTTGATTCGTCTTCTTTTTGATGATCCGGCATCTTTTTTTATTTTAGTACCGCTGCTGTTTTATTCGGTGATTTGCCATGAAATGGCTCATGGGTGGGTGGCTTACTTGTTTGGTGATGATACGGCTAAACGTTATGGACGGTTATCCTTTAATCCTAAAGTCCACTTTGATCTTGTTGGAACACTTTCTTTATTGTTTGTCGGTTTTGGCTGGGCAAAACCGGTACCGGTTGATTTTTCCAGTTTACGCCGTTCGAAAATAGCGGTTATTTGCGTTTCTTTAGCCGGATGCGCGGTTAATATTTTAATCGCTACGGTTTCGATTATTCTTATGGTTGTGTTGAATGTCAGTGCCTACTCGTTTGTTGGCACAGCTTTAAAAACTTTGGCTGATATTAACATAATTCTTGGGGCGTTTAATCTAATTCCTATACCGCCGCTTGACGGCTCAAAAGTCTTAATGGAGTTTTTGCCTTACAGAGCGAAAGTCGCTTTATCGCAGATTGAACCATACGGTTTTTTTATACTGATTTTTTTGTTGTTTACCGGAATCATAACTCCGGTTATCGGGTTTGTTTATAAGATGATACTTTTTTTTATAGTTATTATCTTGAGTTTATTTGGTCAGTAGAACGGATAATTGGAAACTTCCTCAAGCTCTGCTTGTTCAAGCTCCGCTTGTTCAAGCTATGCTTGGTCAAACTCTGCTTGCTCAGGCGAAGGCGGCTTTCTAGTTTCTTTCTTCTCGGAATTTTTGTGTTTATCCTTTAACATTTTCTCTTTTGACCGTTTTGACCGCTTCTTTTTTTGGCGGCGAATCTTTTCTATTTTTTTTTGTTTTTCGCTTTTTTCGTTTGTTATTAACCCGGCAATCTTTTCGGTCAGCAATCTTCGGGCAAAAAACCGGTTCAAACTTTGCGACCTTGTTTTTTGGCACTTAACTTCGATTGCGGTCGGAATATGTTTTAGATAAACGCAAGTTGCCAGTTTGTTTACGTTTTGACCTCCCGGCCCCTGGGAATGGATGAACCTTTCAATAATATCCTTTTCCTGAATATCTAATTCCAGCATTCTTTTCAACAGTTCCTGTTCTTTTTTTTGGGAAGTCGCGTATTTTGGCGAGGGCATTAAGTTTAGAATAATAGATTTAAAGCGTTTTAAAAATATACTTAACAAAGGCTTCAAGAAGAGATTTACGGGTGATAATACCTAAAATCCTTCGGTCGATATCGACAACTGGCACGCAGTCAAAATCATTTTTAAGTATAAGTTCAATAGCTCTAGTCATTCGGTCGTATATAGATAACGTCATCAGATTTTTAGTCATTACTTCTTCAATGTCATGGTACCGCAAAGCGTCAGCTATATTGTTTTCCTGGAATTGTTCAATGTCCCGGCGAGTGATAATTCCTTTTAGTTCGCGTATCCCGGTTGTTACCGGAAGAGTATGCAGATTCTTTGTAAACATGGTATTTTTTGCTTCTTGAAGCGAATAATTCGGCTCAACTGTTACCGGTTCCTTTTGCATTATATCATTTACAAGAAGGTGGAGGATTCGTGACTTAATTGTAAAAGCGGAAATAATTCTAAGCAAAAGGTAGAGACCGACGCAGGCAATAGCAAACCCGAGAAGCTGCCATTTTATTACCCGGTCAAACAATCTTTTTTCGCCTTCATCGGCAAAGACCATGCTTTTATAAGTCTCGGGCATTAATACTTGTTCGCCATAGATCGGTGTTGAAACAAAAAAGAGAGGTATAACTAAGGAAAACAAAAAGATTAATAATATTTTCTTTCTCATTGCTTTATAGTATCAGGATTTATTTTATAGGGCAAGTTTTTTTAGAAACTATTTTGTCTAGTTTAATTATTTTGAGGCTTTTTTGATTTTTATGATTATCAGACATAACTCTTTTAAATTGAATTCAATCTGGTAAAATAAAAACCAAATTAAATCAAAAAAGGAACAGTAATGGCTGAATTAAAGAATGAACTGACCTGGTCGTTTTCCCGGGATAGGCTTTTTAAAGATTGTAGGCGGGCTTATTTTTATCATTATTACGCGTCTTGGGGGGGCTGGAACAAGTCGAGCGACGAGTTTTGCCAAAAAGCTTATTTGCTTAAAAATATGCGTAACGTTGATATTTGGGTCGGCGACATAATTCATCAGATATTGAAATGGGTTATAGAGAATAAAAAGGCAGGCAACCATTGCGGGCTTGATGAAGCTTTAACTAAAGCGAAACAAATGCTGATGCGTACCTGGGAACAATCGCGTTCAAAACTCTGGCAAAAAAACATCAAACAAAACCTAAACCTTTTTGAACATTATTACGGCCCGGAACTGTCGCGAGACGATTTAGCTTTCAAAATGACCAAAGTAACTAAAAGTATTCGTAACTTTTATTCTTCAGAGCTTTTTTCTTCTTTATCCAATATCTCTCAAGAAAACTTTTTAGCGGTAGATGAGTTAGACTTTTTTGATTTTTCGGGCGTTCGAATGTTTGCGATTCCTGATTTTGCTTTAAAGTCTTCGGGACAATATATCCTTTATGACTGGAAAACCGGCAAGCCAACAGATAAAGACGTGTTACAGCTGTCATGTTATATTTTGTACGCCGAAAACAAGTGGGCTGTTTCTTCTGATAAGATTTCTGTTGTTCCGGTATACCTGGCAATGGATGAGGTTTTATTTAAACCGGTTGTCCCGGTTGATCAGCCCAAGGTGCGCGAATACATAGAAAATAGTATTTTTGAAATGCGTTCGGTCTTAACCGATAAGGAAACTAACAAAATATCGATAGATAACTGCCCGAAAACTAAGAACGAATGGTCCTGTAAAAAATGCCGCTTTAGAGAAATCTGTCTGTAACAAATCATTAAGGAAAGTGATTAGGCAATTGTGGTATTCAGTTATTGAGGACTTAAATTGTTTTTTAGGATATTAACTTTCAGTTCGTTAATCTTCGGATAATATATAAGATTATACTCGATTACTTGTGAGCGAGATTGCAATAATCCTTAGTTTTAGTTAGACACTAGCATCGCGGATGTTTCTTGGAACCATTTGTTTTTCACTAAATCACTAAATCACTAAATCACTAAATCACTAAATCACTAAATCACTAAATCACTAAATCACTAAATCACTAAATCACTAAATCACTAAATCACTAAATCACTAAATCATTTATCGGTTAATTACTTTTTGGTGGAATAATCTCTATTTCAAAAATTTTTGGCCAGAGCTTTCCGGTTACAAAAAGTCTTTTGTCTTTTTTGTCATAGGCTATTCCATTTAAAATATTACCTTTAAGCTCAGTTATCGGTTCGTTCAATAATCCGGTCAAATCAATCCAGGCTGTTACGTTACCTGTTTTTTGTGATATTATCGCGATATGGTTTGTTCCCCAAACATTGGCGTAAATATTTCCTTCAATAAATTCTAATTCATTTAGGTTGATTATTTCTTTCCCTTGGTAGGTTACATTCAATCGGTACTCTTCTTTGTAACTTAGCGGATTAAGAAAATAAAGCACTGATGATCCGTCACTTATAATCAGGTGTGTGCCGTTTGAGGTAATGCCCCATCCTTGGCTTTTGAAAGTGAATTTATCTAAGAGGTTCAGGTTTTCCTTATCATAAACAAAGGCGATTTTTGATTTCCAGGTAAGTTGAATTATTTTATTTTCAAATAAAGTTATTCCTTCACCAAAAAATTTTTTATCAAGATTTTCAACAAGGATTGGGTTGGGGGATCCTAATGTTCTTTTTATGATTTTTGAGTGACCGTATAGCCCTGTACTTTCATAGAGGAAGCTGGTATCGTATAAAAGCCCTTGAGTAAAAAAACTGCGGTCGTGCGGGTAGGTGTTTTTAATTCGGTAGCCGTATACCTTAGTCTCTAAATTGCTGTTTTCGCAAAAGCTAAAAGATAAGCTAACACTAAAAAACAAAAGAGAGGAAAATATTATTTTTTTAAGCATTGCTTTTAGATATTCGCAATAAAATCGGAAAAATACGTGAAACTAAGAAAACTGCTGTTATCATCAGCGTTTTTTGTCTTCAGGGGAAAATATTGGTTTGATAATTTTGGTTAACATTTATCGCTCAATCTTATCTGATGACCAAAAATGTATATCGATATAATTTTAAACTAACATCTTTGGTCTGTAAACGTTTTCTTTATGCCTTTTGTTTTTCTTGTTAAGCCAGTTGGCCTATGGTACAATTTTAACCTATGAAGAAAATCGCTTATTGTTACGATAAACGTTCAAAAAGAAAGAATTCTCTTCCCTTCCCGGTTGTTAAAATTACAAATATTTTACAGGTATATAATGACGACTATCCTTGTATAATTTTTGATTATGATTTCTTAAAGCGGCGGCCGAAACTGGATATTGATAAACTGACAAATAAGATTTGTTGTATCCGTTTCGCCCAAGAACATTCTTCAAATATCAGTATTGTCCGCAAGTACGGTTTTTTCGATTTTTTTACTGATAACGAAACTAAAGCAAAAATCCTTTTTAAAATCGGCCGGCTAAAAAGGTCAATTGAATCGGTAAGTAAAATTGATCTGCTGAATAAGCGAATTGATAAACTTATTTTGGTCGATCATCTTACCGGCTGCTATAACTGGCGTTATTTTTTAAATCGAGCTAAACAGGAGTTAAGCCGGGCCCTTCGGCATCATTATAATATCTCGTTTATAATCATTGATATCGATTATTTTCGTCAAATTAATGAAATTTATGGTACAAAAGTCGCTGATATGGTTATAAAACATTTAGTGGTTATCTTGCAGAAACTTTTGAGAAAGGAAGACATTCTAACCCGTTGGCGGGAAGATGAATTCTTTGTCACCTTACCTTATTTAGCAAAGGCTGACGCTTATAAGGTAGCGACACGTATTAAGAGTAAAGTTTCGGCTTATACCTTTTGCTACAAAAATATCAGCATGAAAATAAAAGTAAGTCTTGGTGTTACGTCTGCTCCTAGTGACAAAATATCGAACACCGGCGATGTTATCAGTATTTAAGTAACTGTTTGGCAATAGCTAAACGAAAAGGCGGGGATTTGGTTGTTCAATATCTTACCCAACAGCCGAAAATCGAGCATCTTAAAGAAAAGAAAGTTGATACTGATGAGCTGAAAAGAAAAATAGAAAAGCTTGGGACACTGATGACTCGAGACCTTTTAGAAATGATTTATGGTTTTGCTCGGGCGATTGAAGCTAAAGATCATTATACCGGAAAGCATGTTGAGTCTACTGCTTATATCGCTGAAGCTTTAGCCACAGAATTAAAACTTCCCAGATCTGAAGTAGAGAACATTAAACGGGCCGCTATTTTGCATGATTTGGGAAAGGTTGGGATCGATGACGCGATCCTTTCTAAACAGGGGCCGTTGACTCCTGCCGAAAAAGAAGTTATTAAAAGCCATCCCTGGGTGGCTTGTGAAATCCTAAGGAATATCCATTCTTTACGCGGTTCGATTCCGGCGATCCTTTATCATCATGAACGCTATGACGGCAGCGGCTATCCGTTGGGTCTGCAAGGGGACGAGATCCCTTTAGGCGCCAGGATCGTCGCTTTATCTGACGTTTATCAAGCGCTGGTTTCAAATCGTCCGTATCGAAGCTCTTTTACCAAGAAAAAAGCGGTGACGATTATTAAAGATGAGTCAGGCAAACATTTCGACCCTAAAATAGTGCAATGTTTTTTAAAGATTATAAAAAAAATAGATACTAAATCCGCGAAGGCATTGTAAACACCTTAAGTTACCTTACCTTTTATGAATAAAGACAAAATTTTTATGAACATGGCTTTAAAGCAAGCCCAAGAAGCTTTTGATGATGATGAGGTTCCGGTGGGATGTGTTATAGTTTATGAAGATAAAGTTATTGCCAAAGCTTACAATCAAGTTGAACGCTTAAAAGATCCCACAGCTCACGCCGAGATGATCGCGATTACTCAGGCCAGCAGTTTCTTAAAATCTAAATGGCTCTATGGCGCGCGGCTTTATGTGACAATTGAACCTTGCCCGATGTGTTGCGGCGCCTTAATCTTAAGCCGGATCGATTCGGTTATTTTTGGGGCTGAGGATATAAAAACCGGAGCTTTAGGCTCAAAACTTAATTTGAACAGTTTGGGCCTTAATCATAAAATTAAGGTTAAACAGGGCCTTTTGAAAGAGGATTGCTCTAATCTGATCAGCGATTTTTTTAAAAAACAAAGGTCACTTAAAAAAGAAAAAAATCTTAAAGCTAATGGCCAATAATTTTTACCGTTATTTTATGGCGGCTGTTTTGGTTATGATATTTTCTTCTAACCTCATAAAGTTTACCGCGTTATGCGAAACAGCTCAACCGGCGCTCGTTTTAGATGAAACGAAAGAAGAAGTTGTTTTCGCGCGGAAAGTTGAAACGGCGGTGAAAAAAAACCGGGAAAGTTTCTTTTCTTTGGTTTTGGCTCGTCCGCCGGAAAAAGAGAAACAACTCCTCTGGATCCATAGTACTTTGTGGAAAATAATTAAATCTGAGGGAAAACTTGCCGCTGTTGAGCCGGCTAATCCTAAAACAGCCATGCTCTTTTCGGACGTTTGCCGAAATCCTTATACTGCTGTTTTTAAAAACAAAAAGTCAAGTATCTCTTTGCCTGTTGGCAAAGTCGAAGGGGCCTGGAAAATTCTAATTAAAAACCATTAACAAATAACGGATACTCTCCTTTTAATAGCAGCTTTGGCTTTAGGCTTCTATCTTGACCGGCTGATAGTTAACGTGTATAATTTTCCGAAACATTGTGGATTCTTTTTGCTTTAATTTAGGAGAGAATAATGTCTATGGACAAGATCGAGGATGATTGCCTTCGGCCGCTTAATTTTATTGAAGAAATAATTGAGAATGATTTAAAAGCCGGAAAAAATTGCCAAAAAGTCATTACGCGGTTCCCACCGGAACCAAACGGCTATTTGCATATCGGCCATGCTAAATCGATTTGTCTTAATTTTGGTTTAGCGGCTAAATATAATGGTTTTTGCAATTTACGTTTTGATGATACAAATCCCAGTAAAGAAGAAAAAGAGTTTGTTGATTCAATACAAAAAGATGTCCGATGGCTGGGCTTTGATTTTACGGATCGTCTTTTTTATGCTTCCGATTATTTTGAAAAATTTTATGATTTCGCAGTTTATCTTATAAAAAAGGGTAAAGCTTATGTCTGTGATTTAAATAGCGACCAAATCCGCGCCTTTCGAGGCACTTTAACCGAACCGGGGCAAAACAGTCCTTATCGGGACCGGTCGGTTGAAGATAACTTGAGCTTATTTTTAAAGATGAGAGACGGCCAATGCCTAAAGGGCCAGTCGGTGTTGCGGGCAAAGATAGATATGGCTTCATCTAACCTTAATATGCGTGATCCGGTGATTTATCGGATAATGCCAAAACCTCATCATCGCAGCGGCGATAAGTGGCGCATTTATCCGATGTACGATTTCGCCCATTGTATTTCCGATTCGTTAGAAGGGATAACTCATTCAATTTGTACGCTTGAATTTGAAAACCATCGGCCGTTGTATGATTGGTTTTTAGAACAACTCGACGTTAGCTGTCATCCCCAACAGATAGAGTTTGCTCGGCTTAATCTTACTTATACGGTAATGAGTAAACGTAAGCTTCAGACTTTAGTGGAAAAGAAGTTAGTGTCTGGCTGGGATGATCCGCGAATGCCTACTTTGGCTGGACTTCGTCGCCGGGGCTATACTCCGTTAGCTATATCTAAATTTTGCGAAAGAATTGGCGTCGCTAAAACGATAAGCACAGTCGATATCTCTTTGCTTGAATATTTTGTCCGAGAAGACTTAAACCGTATTGCTAAACGGGTTATGGTTGTTTTATCTCCGCTTAAGGTTGTAATAACTAATTACCCCCAAGATCAGGTCGAGGAGCTTGATGCGGTTAATAACCCGGAAGATGAGAGTATGGGGAGTCGTAAGATACTGTTTTCAAGAGAACTATATATTGAACGTGATGATTTTAGAGAAAATCCGCCTAAGAAATTTTTTCGTTTGTACCCAAAAGGAGAAGTCCGGCTGAAACATGCTTACTACATAACCTGTGAAGAAGTGATTAAAGATGACGCCGGTAATCTAATTCAGCTTAACTGCCGTTATGACCCGCAAAGCCGGGGCGGTTGGAGTGATGACGGACGTAAAGTTAAAGGAACCTTACACTGGGTTTCCGCAAAAGACGCGATTAAGGGAGAAGTCCGTCTTTATGACCATCTTTTTAAGGTAGCTAATCCTGGCGCGTCTAAAGATGTTGATTTCTGCGAAGAACTCAATCCAAATTCTTTAGAAGTTTTGTCGGACTGTTTATTTGAATCAAGCCTTAACGAAGCTAAAGTTACTGATCATTTCCAGTTTTTGCGCCAAGGTTATTTTTGTCTTGATCGCGTTCAGGCAACTAAGGGTCAGTTAGTTTTTAATCGGACGGTCGCTTTACGGGATTCATGGGCTAAGATAGAGAATTCGTCTAAAACTCAAAAATAATTTCTCCATATTCTAAAACTTCTTATCTCATTTGTTCAGGTTTTTAAAAATCAATGGAAACCTTTAAAAAGTTACTACCTGTTTTTATATTAATTGCCGCTGGATTGTTTGTCTATGCTCCGTCGTTAACTGGCGACTTTATCTGGGACGACCATATCCTGATAGAAAAAAATTATTTTATAAAAAGTTTTTCCTACTTGCCGCAGATTTTCAGCGAGAACCTCCCCCAGCATCTGATTGATCTCGGCCCGAAGAATCAGCCGTTTAACTTCTATCGTCCGTTACAGATTCTGACTTATCTTTTTGACTATAAACTATGGAAACTTAACGCCTTTGGTTACCATCTAACCAATATCATTTGGCATATTTTTGCTGTTATAAGCCTTTATTTATTTTTACAATTTTTCTTGAAAAAACGGTTACTCTCTTTTATCTCAGCGATGCTTTTTTTGATACATCCGGCCAATACCGAGTCAGTCAACTATCTGTCGGGCCGGGGCGACTCAATCGCTTTCTTTTTTTTCATGGTTTCTTTGCTATTTTACTTTAAGGCTTGCGACCGAAATAACTGGAAATTTGTTTTTTTGTCTGTTTTTCTTTATGTTTTATCTCTTTTTAGTAAAGAACAGAGTTTTATTTTACCGGCAATTGTTCTGTTGTATCATTTTTCCTTTCGAAAACGGCTGAAATTAGGCTATTTTTTCCCTTACGTCTTGACTTTTAGTCTATACGTTGCGTTCAGGAAATTTGTTATTGTTTCTATGCCGGTTGGGCCAAAATCTTTTGCCGAGGTGATGCTTCGGCTTCCTGGTTTTTTTTCGGCGGTAGTTTCTTATTTAAGAATAATTATCTTGCCGGTCAACTTACATATGGAACACTTGCCGGTGCCGCTTTCTTTTAACGATTTTAAAGTTGGTTTTGGCGTGTTGTTACTTGTTACGCTGATAATAGCTGCCATTTATTTAAGGAAAGCTAAACCGATTTTTTCATTTGCTATCGGCTGGTTTTTGATAACGCTGATTCCGGTATCTAATTTACTCGCCTTTACTCCTTTTTATATGGCCGAACACTATTTGTACTTTCCTTTAGTTGGCGCGATTATCGCTTTGATCTTTGGGATAAGAAAGTATATTGAAACCGATAGCCAAAGACGGCCAGTTGTAATTATTCTGCTTTTTTTATTCTTTTTTTATAGCGCTTTAACTATAAAACAGCACGATTATTGGCAGGACGAAGTTTCTTTTAATGAACGGATATTATCTTATTCGCCAAATAGTTATCGGGTTAACTTAAATATGGGAAGGTTATCCACCATAAATTGTGATTATCAACAGGCTCTTAAATATTATAACCGAGCGATACAAATTTATCCTGATTTGGGGTTTCCTTACAATAACCTTGGTGTTGTTTATCAGGAACTTGGCATGTTTGATAAGGCGATATTGTGTTATATCCGGGCTTTGAGATTAGAGGGATTAAATAGTCTAGCCGGCCGTAACTTTGCCCGTTTAAACCAGATGGTTGATTTAGGATATGAGGCGAATGAAATCGGGATGGCCGATTCCGCTAACTTTGTAATTAATCTAAATCTAGCCGGACTGTATAAGCAAATCGGGCAATTAGATCAGGCGATCGATTCTTATAAAAAAGCCTTAGAAATCAATCCCCGGCGGGCTGATGTATATTTTCATTTGGCCTGTATTTATTACGACCAAAAAAAATATAGTCAAGCGATAGAACTGTTTGAAGATGCGTTAAGAATTAAACCGGATTATTCAGCGGCTTATCTTAAACTTGGCCAATTGTATTATAAGTCCGGCGATGAGAAAAAGGTCGCTGAAATCTATAATAGAGCGTTTGCTAATCTACCAAAAGATTACAAAATTCTTCAAATAAGAGCGAATCAAAAGCAAAAAGAACAGAAATATTCCGAGGCTCTATCATTATATTTGTCAGCAATAGATGCTAACCCTTATTCAGCTAGTCTTTACAATCAGGCGGGAATGCTTTATTATCAATTAAGCAGTTACAGCGAGGCTTTAAAAATGTATAATGATGCGAAAAGCCTTAAACCTAAAGATCCTGATATTTACTATAACTTAGGTCTTTTATACCAGGCTTTAATGGATGCCGACCGGGCTTTTGAATCGTATAATGAGGCAATAACTCTTAATCCGAAACACGGACCGTCTTACAATAATCTTGCTGTCCTTTTCTTTTTGACGAAAGATTATCCTAAAGCGGTCAAGTACGCTGATTTAGCTGTTCGTTACGGAGTCATAATCGATGAAAGTTTTGAGGCCGCGCTGGATAGCTATAGGGATTAGGGTTGTATCAAGGAGAAAATAAATTATGAATCGATTGATATCTCAAGTTTGGCCGTTACGAGCTTGGATGGTAAGCTTGTTATCTTTAGTCGCGGTAACGGCAACTATGTTTTTTGTCGATTTGAAGCCTCAAGTTGATAACGATTTCTTTTTTGCCAGCGACTCTAAACAGTTTGAATCAGAACGTCAAATCGCTCAGATGTTTCCTATTCAGGAGCAGATGATCATTAGCGCAAAAGGCGATATCTATTCTCCGGAGTATTATGGCCGGATAGAGGAACTGACAAAAAATCTGTTATTACTAGAAACTGTCGCCGGCGTGACCAGTTTATCTAACGGTCCGGGCAACGCTTTTGTAGCGGAGAAAAGCCCTCTCTGGCGGCGGTTACTTATTTCTGATGACAAAGAAGCCTCTAACCTGATAATTTTTATCGATAGCAATTCAGTGGGCAACACCGTAGTCGCTATTGAAGGTATTGTTTCTATTTTTTCTCGTAACGACTTTCAACTTAAAATCGCCGGCGCTCCTTACGTTGTTGAACTTATCCGCCGGCAATTGATTCGTGACCTGATCGTTTTTAGCGCGGCGACTATCTTTATCTTCGCGATAGTTGTTTTTATAATTTTTTCTTCGTTTCGAATTCTTTTAGGGACCTTGGTCTCTTGTATTGACGCCTCGGTTTTGACTCTTGTTTTATCTCAGATTCTAGGTGTTAAAATCGGTATTTTAACGGCAAACCTTTCTACAATAGTTTTTGTCCTTACTTTGTCTCATATCGTTTTTATTACAAGCAACTGGCGAAGAATTTGTGAGTCTTCGGATTGTCTTAAAAACAAGGATGCTTGTAAACAGGCAGTTGAATATACTTTTAAGGCTTCGTTTTGGTGTATGCTGACTACTTTTTTAGGGTTTATTGCTCTTATTTTTGTCCAGGCAAAACCGTTAAGA
Source organism: Candidatus Omnitrophota bacterium (assembly GCA_028711575.1). GTDB lineage: Bacteria > Omnitrophota > Gorgyraeia > Duberdicusellales > 4484-171 > JAQTSA01. The sequence goes on from JAQTSA010000044.1 coordinate 13,260, forward strand.
GAGCTGGGCGTATCTGGGGCGATAGGCACTGTCGTTGCGATTATTATCTCATACAGTGTATACCCTTTGTTTCTACGTTCGGTCAAAGAGATCAAAGAAGGGCCGGTAAAGTTTAATAAGGAGAACAAAGTTTTTGTCGGCCATTATATGTGGGCAACGGTGATGATTGCTTTTATTATTGGTGTATGTTGTGCCGGCGTACCAAAACTTAATACTGACCCCAGTCTGTTATCATATTTTTCAAGAGATCGGAAGAG
>JAQTSA010000045.1 GCA_028711575.1 Candidatus Omnitrophota bacterium
AAAGACTTAATGACTTCAACAAACTCCAGGCCACCCTTTCTTTTTTCGCTCAGTTTAAAGGAAGAGAACATAATTACTTTATCCTCTTCATTAATACCTAAAACGTGCCGGGCAGTAGACTTGTCTATTGGCTTAAAAACTGCCAGGACAACCGCGGTAGGGATATACTCACAAGGAAAATCTTTAGTTAATGGTGAGTTTTCGGCGATATTTTTCAGCCAGTTTGAAGGCGCGACAAAGGTAAGTTTACCTTTGAGCGATTCAAAAATTTTTTTCTTACGCTTCCACAAAAAATTAGTCGTATCAATATAAAGCTTCGGGTAATCGAACAAATGAGGACAGTTTCCACAGCCAGTTTGCCAACGAGAACATTCATAAGAAAAAGCGCAGTGGCCGGTAAAAGGCCACATGTCGGTTAGACGCCAGATAATCGGAGTCTTTTCTGATATCCAAGGTAAAACGTCCATCGAAAAATACCACCAATGGATATTTTTTATTACTGTTATGTCGGCCCATTCACCGAAAAGAGCGAAGTTTTTTATAAAAAAAGATGAAGGATAGCCAAAAGATTGAAGGCCTAAAAGGTTAAAGAACTTACCGACTAAAGCGTTGGGGATATAGCCGTAGCGGCCAGGAACTATTGAAGTCACGTCACGGCCGGAACTTTCTTTTAGTCCGCAGTAGATATGACCTCCATATCCGGATTCAAGTAAAGCTTTATGCAGGCGATAGGCCGATAAAGACGCGCCCCAGCGAATGTCTGAGGCGTTAATATGTAAAAAGTTTAATTGGTCGTTCATTTTTTCCCTATATAAATCAGGTGCGGATAACTAAAACCCTTCTTAAAAAAATGGCGTAGATGGTACAGAAAACGAATGGGGAACCGGCCAAAAATAGTCGAAGCAATATGCCGGGTGAGGAAAGATTGGCTCTCCATGTATTCCTTTAAAAGAGTAACATTCCAAGTTCTTAAATGCTGCCAGCGATGAAACACACAGCCGCAGTCTGGACAAATTGTTTTATTACTTTCTAAGTTCTCCTGGTTAGGAGTAGTTACAATAAAAAACCCGCCGGGTTTTAATATCCGATGGACTTCTTTTAACATTTCTAATAAATAATCCTCAGAAAGATGTTCAACCACTTCAACGGCAACTACCACGTCGAAAGTATTGTCTTTAAAAAGCGATGGCAAATTGTCCAGGCAAACCGCGCCTTTAAAAGTTTTCTTATCTTGATGCGCGGCGTTTGCTTTATCAACCGACTGTCGCGAGAAATCAAGACCGTAAACTTTGCTGGCTCCACTTTTTATTAATTTATCCAAAAGAAACCCCGGGCCGCATCCAAAATCAAGGATGGTTTTGTCATATATCGAAACGTGGTTCTTAATATAATTGACAATAGATTGCCCGGAATGATTAGAAAAATATTGGCTAGCGTATGAAGGGTTATCAGCGTAATAGCCCCAAAGCCTTGATACTTGTTCCGTAGTCCAGTTAATTTCGTGACGTTTATTCATTTTCTATAAATTTTTTGTACCAAAGCTGAAACATAAAAATTGTCCAGACAACAGAATGCAAATAGGTTTTGCCTCTGTAATAGGGCCTAATAATTCTATCATAAATTTCCGGATTAAAAATAGCTTGTTTTTTGAGATATTTCTTAGCAAAAAGACTATCAACCCGCTCCTTTAAAACCCCGCGAAGCCAACGGTCAGTGGGAATGACAAAACCGCGTTTACCCGCGGCACAAACCGAAGACGGCAACAAATCTTTTACTGTTTCGATAAAAAGGTACTTTAAACTGCCCGGTTTAGTCCGAATATCTGCCGGGACGCTCATTACTTCTTCAATAAGCGCGTGGTCAAGAAAAGGGACTCGGGCTTCAACCGAATGAGCCATCGAAAACCTGTCAGTCATATGCAAAAATTCTTCCGGTAACTGCAGGGAAAAGTCAATTGACGTAACTTTGTCCCGCGCTGAAGAAGAGCTTACTGTATCCCAAAGATGCTGAATAAAAAATTCCGAGGGCCGCAGATCTTTAGTTATCTCGGAATGAAAAACGCTTTCGCGCTTTAATATTTCCGGTATACAGCGATGGTAAAGATATCCTTGAGGGAATTTTTTAATCATTCTACAAGTTTTAAAAAAAGAACTGTCAAAAAGAAATGGTTTTAAAAGCGCCCGGATTTGCAGCAGCGGCTGCTCAAAGATTATCCATTTACCGTAATTACCAAAAAGTTCATCGCCGCCGGTTCCGGTAAGAGCGACTTTTACCTGTTCTTTCATCGCCTTGAATATATACCAGGAAGGAAGCCCGCCGGCGTAAGGTTCGTCTAAATGCCAAACCATATCATCTAAATCTTTCAACAAATCGTCAGGCGAAAGAATTATTTCAAAATGTTCGCTATTGTAAATTTTAGCCGTGTTACGGGCGGTAATCCGTTCATCGAACCGTTTTTCGCCCTGACCGGAAAAACCTAAAGAAAAAGTTTTTATGTTTTTAACGCCAGATGTTGACAGCAACCCCAAAAGAGCCGTAGAATCTATGCCGCCGGATAATGAACAGGCAAGAGGTACGTCGCTGGCTGACCAGGAAAGAACTGACTTTTCAAGTTTTTCGCGTAAAGAGACTTCGTCTATCGAATTATACTTCTTTGTTGACCCGGGAAAACTCCAATACTTAGAAAGCTTAAAGTTATGCGAATTGACGTTATAAACAAAAAAACAGCCGGCGGCGAGTTTATGAGCATCATCAAAAATTGTCATTGGCGAAGGGACGCACTGAAAGCTCATGTAGTCATAAAGACTTTGATAATTTATTTTTCTTGATACCGAAGGCATTAAAATAAGAGTTTTTAGTTCTGAGGCAAACCCAAACACCCCATTGTTTAAAGAATAATAAAGCGGTTTAATCCCGACCCTATCACGAGCGCCGAAAAGAAGGTTTTTCTTTAAGTCGTAAATAACAAAAGCGAACATCCCGTTAAGAAACTTGAGCATCTCATAGTTTTTTTCTTCATATAGATGCAGAAGGATTTCGGTATCGGAGTGGTCACTGGCAAAACGATGGCCGGCGGCCTGCAGGCTTTGCCGTAAAGAGGCCGCGTTATAAATCTCACCGTTAAAAACAACCCAAACCGTTTGGTCTTCGTTGGCCATCGGCTGTTTTCCGTAAGCAAGGTCGATAATACTTAACCGGCGCATAGCTAAGGAGACTTTACGCTCTAGATTGATGTACTCGCCGGAATCGTCCGGGCCGCGATGATACATCGAATCGTTCATCCGGCGCAGTAGATCAGAGTTATTGAAACCAGCAAATCCAGTTATACCGCACATATGGTCCTTTTATAGTTTGATAAGATGGTCTTTTTTCCCGGAACGAACAAAATCAGAAAAATCTTTTACAAACAAAGAAGACTTAAACTCTTCTTTGTTATTCGCTAAGACTTTAAATTTCATTGTACCTAAATCGTCCTGGTTATAGCCATGGTCTAAAACATCTAAATGTAAGGGACGCAAAATGAACATACCGTAAGCATGACGCCGGGCAAGATTAATTTCCTTTTCATCCATTGGAGAAAGGTTCTCCAGATTAGAGATGCAGGAAATATAATCACTTCGGCAAGAGAAGTCTTTTGTAAAACCCAATCGGTCGTACCTGCCGGTACCGGCAGTTAAAACCTTAACCCCAAAAGCTGAGGCTTCCATTCCAATGGTTCCCCGGACCGTCAAACAGTAATCCATAAGATCAAACAAACTGAAAGTGTTTATTTCGTTTTCCGAAGACAGCAAACGGATATGCCGCGGTAAAACGCCCAGAGTTTCTTCTACCGCTATTTCTTCTTTTGGCCGGCCGTAATAGTTGTCCCGCTTAGCTTTAACAGTATTCGCCGGATGGATTTTAATCAACCAATTTAAATTATCGTTAGTGGCCGCGATTTTTAGTACATTAACAAACCAATCGTAGTAATTGTCAAATAGGTCATCACCCCAAAAGAATGTAGCGTCCCAAAACATATGAGCGAAAACAACAGCTGTTTTTTTTGCCGGATCCAATTGGAGTTTTTCGGTCAATTCACGCTTAGAAAATATCTTTTTGTTAAATTGAGTTCCGACTTCGCTATACCAATCACCGCTTTCATAAGTATTTTTAAACTCATCCCTCAATCGATGCCACATCGAATCATCCCAGGGAATGCTCTTTAAGTAAGTCCATGAAGCTTTCGATAAAGTGTGGTAATGGACACGTTGTTCTTCTTTATTGAAATAATGTTTATGAACTTCGTAACCGCTTTTATGAGAACCGCCGCGCTGAAGGAGTGAAGCGCCGCGTTTAAAAAAACTATCACAGATCTGAGCAACCGGAGTATACCCGGGATCATTAACAAATAAGATATCAGCAGTTATGCTGTCGGCGATCGTTTCTCCAACATAGGCGAATTTTAAAGATTTAACAAGCTGGGAAAGAAAAATTTTCTTAAAATACTTATCTTTTAATTCAACTTTGTGAAGTCTGGTTATCCGTAAAAAAGAAGAAACGGCGTATCGGCCGATAGAGACGCCATCTTGAGTATAAAAATGAAGTTTATCTTCACTAACATTATCTATTATGTTTTGGGCTTCTTTTTTTAATTTAGAAAATCTTATATCAGAAAAATAGTTATGATAAAAATAAACTTTATTTATCCCAAAAAGACGGAAAATTTTTTTTACCAGAGGGTCCCAGCGGGTAAGGACCGCGACATCGTAACCCATTGTCTCAAAAACTTTGGCGTATATCGCGTCGGTTTTCGCGTCATGGGAACCGGCCGAAACAATAAGAACTTTTTTGCCGTTTGATGAATCGCAAAATCTTAAGCTTAAAAAAGACGGTAAATTATTTCTCAAAGAAAAATAAGAGTTCCGTAACCTGCTGTATTTCTTAAACAAAGAAACAAACCTATTAATTATTTTTCCGGCAGGTTTTAACATATATTAAAATTATCGTTTCAATCGGTTTTTTAAAAGAAATTCGGCCCAAGATAAGTCCAGGTAAGTATTAATATCGACTGATTCAATCTCATCGATAATGTATCCGCTACAGTGATGACCGAGGATGGATTTAGTTTCCAGTAACGAACTCACCTTAGTGATATAGATAGCGCTGTTTTCCAAAAAAATCGGCTCGCGATCCTGCCTCCGGCGGGCGGCGTTAGGAAACAAACGGCTGATTTCCTCGCCTTTCTTTACCCAATAGTCATTTCTGGTCTCAGTTAAAGATAACTGAGCGTCATATTCAGAATGTATCGTTTTAAAGTAGTCAATAAAAGCGGTTATCGTTTCGGCGCGGCGCAGGGGTGATGTCGCCGGTAAAGTTAGTATATAATCAAAAGTGCCGCCTACAGTTTCGACAGCGTGAATAAGCGCTGACTCGGTCGATGAATCATCTAAAGATATCTCTTTCGGCCGGTCAATAACCCGCGCGCCAAAGCCGGAGGCAACGGCCGCTATTTCGACGCTATCGGTACTGACATAAATATCTGAAGAGACTTTCGCCTTTAAAGCCGCTTCTATCGTGTAACCAATCAGCGGTTTGCCCAATAACGGCTGAATATTTTTATCGGGAATACCTTTCGATCCGCCCCGGGCCGGAATAACAACAATTATTCTCATAGTTTATTTCTTATTATTAACAAATACCAAATGGTCCATTATATCAAAAATAGTTATGACGTCCTGCAAAACAAAATCACTGTTAATAACCGGGACTAAAGATATTCCGTGTTGTTTAACTAAATCATAAGCCCGCAGCATGTCCCGCTGATTAAGATAATAAAAGGACGGTTTCAAAAGCTTCTTTAAAGGGGTGTGAAGATCTATCTCTTTTAGTATCGCCTTTAAAACGTCTCCTTCACTGAAAGTTCCGACAACTTTTTTCTTATTATTTAAAACAATTATGCAGCGCGACCGGTTATTCTGAATGACCGAAATAGCCTCTTTTATGATTATATTTTCTTCTACACAAAAAGAACTTAATTTCATAGTTTTGCTCCTTATATAACTAGTTAGCCTTTATTTTAAAAACTAAAGAACCTTACCGCGCCTTTAATAAGTAAGATTCTTAATCAATAATTCATCAGTTATCGGTGTATTCAGCAGTATATCAACAATCCGCTCTGAAGTTTTACCGTCGCCGTAAGGATTAAAAGATCTCTTTTCTAACCGCTGACGAAATTTGTCCGACAAAGCTTTCTTTAAAGCTGCTGTTATTTCATCTTTATCAAAATTAACATCAATAACATTCGATCCCCGCAACCGATTGTTCTGACGCCGGCCGATATTAACCGCCGGAATATTAAATGTCGGCGCTTCTAAAAGACCGGAACTTGAGTTACCGATTATGCAAGAAGAATATTTCATAAATCCTAAGTAATCTTGCCGTTTTAAATTAGAGAAAACATGAAATTCTCCGTGACGGTTATTCTCAATACCCTCCCTTATGAACATTGAACCGGCATCATTGTTTGGTAATATTACAATTTTGGGATGCGGGAACTCTTTTAAGGCTTGCATCGTTATTTTAATCTGCTGTTTAGACTGATTGAAAGTTTCAGTTACCGGATGCTGGACCATGAGAATATATTTTCTGTTCATATTTATTGAATATTTTTTAGCCAACTCAGTTTTCTTCGTATACAATCCGCTAACCAGCTCGTCCAGCTGAGGCGCGCCGACATTATGAACACGGAATTTTTCTTCGCCTAACCGTAAAAGCCTCTCTGCCGCGTCACTATTTGAAGCAAAGTGAAGATGAGCGTACTTACCGATAGCGTGACGAGTCATACCATCAATGTTTCCGGAAAGCTCGCCGGCCTGGACATGAGCAACAGGAATATAACAAAAAGCGCCGATTATCGCTCCAACCAATTGCTCGCCCCGGTCGCCGGCAAGAACTATCCAATCCGGCTTGGCGGTTGAGACAATGTCAGCTAAAGACATCAAGAATACACCTAAAGATTTTACCATAGTGAAATGGTTGTAACCGTCTAAAGACATGTAGACCGTGTGATCGATTTTAAATCCGTCAGATTCTATCTCCTCTTTAGAAAATCCGAATTCCGGCAATAAATGCATGTTTGTAACGCATAAAGAAAATTTTATGTTTTTTCGTTTTTTGCACAATCTTAAAATCGGCCGGATATAGCCCCACTCGCCGCGCGATCCGGTAATAAAAAGGATTTTCTTTTCCATTCTAGTTGCCCCCTTCAATGTCGTCCCAGGAAAGTAAAGTATTATTTTTTATATCGCGCGCGGCGTAACGGCCGATAACCTTATCCCGAAGATATGACGGGATACCGGTTCCCGGACGCTTTGACCATACCATCTCCGAAGTTATTTTATCACCGCGAGAAATATCACAGGTTACGACTAAGCTTCTAAAAGCCCAGCGCCTGATATCTTCTTCTTTGCCGTGGACTCTTTTCTCACTGCCTAAAGCAACGTCTATTTTTCTGATACCGTCAACAAGCATTGTTAAGTCAGAAAAATCAATCGATACCGAATTGTCCGGCCCGGGCTGGCTCTTATCAAGGATTACATGTTTTTCAATAACCCTGGCTCCTAAAGCGACCGCGGCAAAACAAGTATAAATGTCAGGAGTATGATCGGAATGGCCGATAACAGCTTGAGGATAACGACTAATCATTTCTTTGACAACACTGACGTTGATATCTTCATAACAAGGCGGATACTCTGAGACACAATTCATTAGGATTAAAGGAACGTTTTGCTCACATAAAGCTACATAAGTCCGGTCAATTTCAGCAAAGGTACTCATTCCGGTTGAAACGATCATCGGTTTAGAAAATTGAGCGATTTTCTCTAAGGTAGGGATATCTGTCATCTCCCCGGAACCTATTTTGAAAGCTTCTACACCAATATCATTTAACTCTAAGGCCGCCTTATAGCTAAAGGGAGTACAGAGGTACTGTATCCCTATTTTTTCGCAACATTTTTTAAGTTCAATGTGCTGTTCTAAAGTAAGAGCGTATTCTTTCAAAAAATCATATAAGGGAATATCAAAATTACTGGAAAGCGGAACTTCAGGAAGCATTTCTTCATCAGGAAGATGATGCTGAAATTTTATAGCATCAGCGCCGGCTTGCTTAGCTAAAAAAATCATTTCTTTAGCTTTGCTGATGTCACCTAAATGGTTATCACAACCTTCAGCAACAATGTAAACCGGTGAAGAATAGCTAATAGTTTTGTTACCAATTTGAATATTGTTCATTTTCATCCTCCTAAAAAAACATCTTCCAACCTTTTAGTATATCCTTTAATGTCAGCTTCTTTATTCCAAAGCCCATCGTTACTGAAAACAGCTTCATCATATATTAGATAAAGCTCTTTCGTCAACCTTTTTCCCAGGGAATCGTTTTTTTCCGACCTTTTTATATATTTATAAAGACTTTCCGGCATTTTTATATACAAGACAAACCGCTCCCTTAAGGCAACAAGTTCCTCTTCTAATATATCAGAAAATTTGAGTGTCGGCCGGTCATTTTTAAAAACAGCGTTAGAGTCTTCGCTAAAAAAACCGTTCTCAATAGATATCGTTCGAAGTTCAGTTCCTTCTAAAGGGAAAAAGAACCCGGCATTCGGCGAAACAATTTCCGCTTTTTTGTTAAGTTCTATCGTTTCCATTATAGTTTCTCTGGTTTCAAAAGGAATAGCAAGCATATTAAAGGCAGCGGTTCTAATCCCTAACGAATTCAGCATCCGGGAGGCGCTTATTATCTGTTCAGCTGTTTCGGTACGTTTAAGGATTTCTTTGCGAATTCTTTCATTACCGGTCTCAATACCAAGAGTAACACTCCGGCAATTCATTTTCTTTACAAGTTCAGCTTTTTCTTTTGTTACGTTACGGGCATTAGCCATAACCGTAAAGGGCACACCTATCTCCGATGAGTAACGTTTTGCCAGATAGCTGAATTCTTCAAGCGGTTTTAAAAAGAAATCTTCATCGTGAAACTTAAAAAACTGGATTTTCCATTTTTTAACAAGATACTTTAGTTCATCAATGATTCTATCAACACTATAGCTGCGGAGAAATTTACCGGCGTTTTTCCCGTAAAGGTCGCGATAACTGGCGTTAATACAATAAGTACATTTCAAAGGACAGCCCCAATACATCATATAATCGCCGCCGATATAAACTTTGCCGTCATAAGGTTTTAAAAATTGACGCCCATCAAAAATCGACCAGTCAAGAAAAGGTAAAGCGTCTAAATCCTGATAAAAAGGACGCAACTCGTTTTTAACTATCCGGCCGTATTTATCCCGATAGGCTAAGTTTTTAATGTTGAGAATATCGGCCTTTTTTTCAAAAGCAGCAACAAACTCTTTTATAAACTCAATGCCTTCGCCAACGCATAAATAATCAACACAATCATAAGAAAGAACTTTTTCCGGACACATTGTGGCAAGCTTATTGCCCCACAAAACACAAACTGATTGTTTCCATTTTTTAGCTATCGCTGAAAGTTCAATCCCAATATAAAGTTCATCAGAAAGAGCGGAAACAGCAACAATATCGGGATTAAAAGAAGATAACCGTTTCAGAAAAGTTTCTTCTAAACTGACATTTTTTTTACTTATATCATAGCCGCTAAAATCAACCGGTTTAAATATTTTAAGCTTACTCCTGACTTCGGTGTTATCTTTAAAACCAAAATCAATAAAAGTAGTATCGAATATCTCAACCTGATGGCCATTTTCTTTTAAAAGGGCGCTAAGCAAAGAAAGGCCTATCGGCTTAAATCCAAATTGATCTTTATTGGGCCAAACAAACAAAATTCTCATTGAACACCCGCGATTTTAGCTGCCCGTTCTTTCAAAACAATAGCCGCCTCTGCTGTTATTGTTTTCATAAAAACGTCAGGCGAAAAATATTTCTGAAAAGTATCATAGCCGCCTCTGCGAACTTTAATATTCAAATTTCGATTAGTAGCCGCTTGGAATATCGCTTCAGCTAATTCCTTAGAATTTTTCCCCAGTAAAGCGTTCTTTTTATGTTCAATTTGGGGAATAGTTTTTTTGCTATTACTATGACAGACTAAACAAAGCTTCATTGACCAGGCTATCATATGACGGCTATATGCCGCCAAATGCGGGCCAAAATTGTTTAAAAACAAGAAAATGTCGCTTTGAAAAAGCTCTTCATCCAAATCTTTTACAAAACCACGAACTACTACTTTTTCCTGTTTCAACAGCGGCTCAAGCCCTGGCGCGGGCTTTCCCCCGCCGATAATATGGATCTGGTAATCCAAGTTTTTCATGATTTTCGTAAGTTCAGGGACTAACTCTTTTAATAAAAATCGTAAGCCGTAAGTACTGCCGGTAGCGTTAAGGTTCCCGGCATGACCGATAATTTTTATCGGTTTTTTAAACTGAAACATTTCAACTTCAGTATCTTTTTCCGGTACACGCCAAACAGTACCGATAAAAAATGACCGATTTAAAGTATGTTTTCTATAAAAGCCGACATTGCAATCCGTAGCGTTAGCAATAACTTCAACGTCACGCATCAATTTAATATGCGCCCGGCGATACTGCAGGATCCAAAGTAACTTGACCGGAAAAACTATGGTTTTAAATAAAAAGTCAAAAATGTTTTTTGTAAAAATATAATAATTTTTCAAACTTACCAATGCCGGCTTAAAATCAATATCGCCCTGGAAAGCGACAGTAGGGATAGCTCTATATTTATAGGTAGCAGCCAGCCCTTCCGGGCTTGCTATAGTAAAAATAAAATCACAATTTTTTTTATCAATTCGTTTACCAATTAAATCAGCCAAAACTATCGCCGGATAGTAATCGGGTAAAGGGACTTTAATTGAAAAACAGCTTTTTAGCCGGGAAAAAACCTTATTCATTAACCGGCGGTTGGCCGGAGGATAAAAGTCCTCGCTATAGACAATATCAAGAATTTCAACACCTCTTGTCTTTAAATAAGCTAATTCGGTTAGATCTTGGCGGCTTAAAGTTTCACCATGATAAATATTAAAAATAATCTGCAAAACTATAGAATATCCTTGGGTTAATAATGAGTTAATAAATTCATAGGACTGGATATGTACCGCGGTTATCCCGCTCTGTTTATCCTGACGATAGGGTATATTACTGGCAATTACAAATATTTTCATTCTGATTTAAACCTTTAGATTAATGCTTTTGAAATAAAAACAAACCGCTTAAAAAGAATTAGACTTTTTTCTCAGCCTTTGCTCTCATTGCCGCGGTATGCCAGATACGGTAATCCTTAAAAAAACCGGTCATCATTTCTTTTTCGTCAGCTTTAAGGTTTAGTGACGGTATTTTCAGTAAAGCTTTGTCAATAAGTTCATCCAAAACGTCCAGGTAACTGGTTTTGGTTAAGGAAATGCCCCGTAACAAAGAAACAAAACCGTCAGCGGCCCGGCAATTTAAAGCTTCATCATCTAAGTCAACCCATAAATCGTGAGGGTTCCTTGTCTGACGGACTAAAGGATGCCCGAAGGAAACAATCTCGTTCATGTGACTTGCCAAACAGCAAATCAAAAAGCTTGTCCAAATGTCAGCGTTACGTCCGGTTGACGGCGGCGTAAAATAAACACCGGCTAACTCAGAACTTATTGCCGTATTTTGATTATTAAAAGATGTCCAAGTGCCGGGATTCAGCCCAAAATGCGGTTCAAACTCGGATTTCATGGAAACAACTCTGATCGGCCAAAACAACCGGGAAATAGCGTCAACGTCGGGGTCTTCTAGTACTAAGCCGTTTTTTACCGCGACTTTAAGCTTTTTTTGGTCAATGCTTGAATTATCTTTTTTAAAACGCTCGCTCCAGGGATAGCCTCTTGGGTAAAAAGGAATATTATTTTTTTCGTTTACAGCATTGTAAACGTTGTACCAGCCGGAATCACTATCAATAAGGTTCATCTCAACGCTGCTGTTAACTGAATCGTAATCACCAAAAAAATCATCTTCAATTATAAAGTTGTCGTCATCGATCATAATCATCCGGTCACAACCAGCCCGATAAATCATAAGGTTACCAACCATTTTGCGCGAACCGGAATTAAGAGGCATCATTTCTAAAAAATCTTCATAACCAACAAGAGCTTTTTTCTGGCCGTCAATGTCATAGTAATCAACACTATAACTGTAAGTATCGGCTAGATCAGCGCAAAACTCCCTTATTTCTTTTGGTGTCTTAATGTCACCGATCACAACAAAAGAGACGTCGTCGCGGTTATTCTTTTTAGCATTTTCGCATAAATCTTTCAGAAAGTGCGGTATCCGAATGGTTGTTGTTACTACTACAGTTTTTCCCATATTTTCTCCTATGTTTTTTAACATTTAAAATTCAAAATTAAATTTTATCGTAAAAGCAAACCGAAATTGTCACAAACCCGCAAATAATCTTTCGGTACGCCAATATCAATAAAAAATCCTTTTTGCTCTAACCCATAAAATTCATCACCAATCAATTCTGGGAACACAGTTTCTTCTAAAGAAATCTTTTCTTCTTTATAACAATCAAAAACCTTTTTGTTGAAAACATAAATCCCGCTGTTAATTAAACCTTCAGCCGAAACATCATCTTTCTCACGGAAAGAAATAACTTTTTGGTCCCGGTTTAACTCTACTATTCCGTAACGGTTAGCTTGATCTACCTTTATTAAAGAAATAACCGCTTTTGCTTTCTTTTCTCTGTAAAAACTAACAAGCTTTTCTATGTCTAATTTAAAAAAGGAATCCCCGTTAAGCGCTAAAAAAGACTCTCCCTTAAGAGTTAAAGACGCTTTTTTTAAAGCTCCGCCGGTGCCAAGAGGAATATCTTCTTTTGAATAATAAATCTCTAGATTAAATTTAGATCCATCGCCAAAGTAATCACGCACAACTTCAGCCTTATACCCAACGCTTAAAGTTATCCTATTAATACCAAAACCGGAAAGATAACGGATAAGATACTCCAAAAAAGGCCTCCCCCCCACGTCAGCCATCGGTTTAGGAATATCCTTAACTAAGCTTTTAAGGCGACTACCCTGGCCGCCAACTAAAATAACTGTTTCGATCATTTAACTCTCTTTTTTAAATTTTTAAAAATTCGCCTATGACTTCTAAAACAAAGTCGCATTCCTTTTTGCCTAAGTCTTGATGAACTCCAATATGTATCGCGTTTTCTCCAATATATTCAGCATTAGGAAAATCGCCCAAGCTATAGCCCAAATAAGTATACCCAAGACATTGGGTTGGAATAGATGAAAAAAGAGTTCTAGTATCAATCCCATTTTTCTCAAGATGTTTAGTAAATTCCGATCTATTAAAAGCAGCTTGTTCAGAAATTATTATCGGTAAAGCGTGAGGCCCTATTTCTTCATCGACTGCCTTTTCGATTGTCGTCAAGAAC
>JAQTSA010000046.1 GCA_028711575.1 Candidatus Omnitrophota bacterium
GCTGATATCGGCACATCCAAGATGATAGCTAACCGGTTGAAAGGGCTGGTGACGGTTAATGATAATCAAATACCATAGATTAGGTTTATCCCGGTTAATGAGTTGACAGCTTTAATCGCTTATATATAATAATAAACAGTATTAAGCTCGTGAGTGTCAGCAATAAAGTTAAATCAGGTTTTAAAAGCGGAATTGTCAGCTAAAGGAGGGTTTTTATGGGTCCTACTATTGTTTGGATTGTTCTTGGTTCTATAGGCGTTGCTTTTGTTCTTTTTTCTTTCCTTATTACCGGGGTTCAGAGCAAAAAAAAGGTCGAATATAAATTACGTGAAAAATCTGCCGAATTAGAAGATCTTAATGAGAAATTTACTTTCGCGAAATCTGATTTTATGAAAGAAAAGCAAAAACTGGAATGGACGATTAATGAACGAGATGAAGAACTTATAAAAATGAAGGATCAGGTCACTCAAACAAATGAAAAGATGAAGCAAGTCGAACATGAGTTTCATGTCTTGAGAACTGAACTGGATGCTACTAAAAAGAATGAGTTAGCTTTAAAGATCAAGCTAGAAAAGTACGAAACCTAAAATTGAGGGTAGAGTTCCCTCAAAAATGAAAGATTTTTTTACTTTAACTAATTTAATTACTGTCGGGAACTTGTTTTGTGGAAGTCAGGCAATATTTTTCGCAATTTCGGGGAAAGTTGAGCAGGCGGCCTATCTTATTTTTTATGCCATGATCTTTGACTTTTTGGACGGTAAAGTTGCCAGAATGACTAATACTGTCAGTGAGTTGGGAGCGCAACTCGATTCTTTAGCCGATATGGTTTCCTTTGGGGTCGCTCCGGCGGTTATATTTTATGCTGTCTACAATGATGTTTTCGGAATCTTTTGCTGGATTTTCCCGTTCATTTTTATCAGCTGTGGCATGTTTCGGTTGGCACGTTATAATGTTTGTTCTAAACACAGGTCCGTTGATTGTTTTTATGGGCTTGCGATTCCGGCCGCGGCCGGCTTAATCGTCAGCGCTTTGGTTCTTTATTCTTTTGAGATAGAAGGGCTGCTTGTTTTTTTTATACCGCTTTTAATGTTAATTACGGCTTTGCTTATGATTAGCGAAATTCCCTACACTAATTTTCGTAAAGTCGGTCTTCGTAAGCGGCTTTTTATTATCTTAGCCGCCTTGGTTTTTGTTTTTACGGTGATTGTGAACCATTTTTATGCTGTTATCTTTTGGTGTTTTGTTCTTTATGCCCTAAGCGGGATAATTTTTCTTTTATCGTCTTATCTTTGCGGAAATAAGTTTTTATCTAAAAAAGGAGGAAAAATGAAAACTCTATATTTATTAATTACCTTGGTTTTTGTGTCGGGGTGTTTTGTCATTGTTGATCAAGATAGAAAGATCAGATCTTTCGGCTTAGCTACCGATGAGGCTCAAGATATGGTAAACCAAATAAATCAAAAAACTGATGCCGATAAAACACAGCGCTATCCTTTAGGGGAAAAACAATGAACTAGTTCCCTAATATGGCCAGTTATTAAACCTACGACTTAGTGGATAAAAATAATACAATTATTTATGGTAAAAATTGCCTAAGGGAGCGCCTGCTAAAAGCCCCGCAAACTATACAAGAAGTTTTTTTATCTGAGTCATTCAATGACCGCGAGATTATTGATTTGCTAAAACCGCTAAAGTCAGTTCGACGAGTATCTTCCCGAGAATTGCTTAAAATGAAAGGCTTCAATGATTCTCAAGGCATTCTTGCTAAGGTCTTTGATTTTGAATATTTCAATTTTGATGATCTTTTGTCTGAGGCCCTAGCGATGAAATTGAGTCTCATCTTTTTGGATAGAGTCGTTGATCCTAACAATCTTGGGGCAATCATTCGTACGGCCGCTGGATTTGGCCGCTTTGCGATTGTTATTCCTAAACATCGGGCTTGTCCGGTTAATTCTACAGTTCTTCACGTAGCTTCCGGGGGTGAAAATTATCTTAAGATATCTCTGGTGACGAACATGAGAAATGCCTTGTTGTCAGCCAAAGATAAAGGTTTCTGGATCGTTGGAGCTTGCGCAAAAGACTCAAGCAGATCAATCTATGATTTTTCCTTTCCTTTCCCCTTAGGTGTTGTTGTTGGGTCTGAAGGCAGCGGCATTCGTTATGGCGTAGATAAATATCTCGATTTTGGTGTCCATATCCCAATGGAAGGCGCTGATATATCGTTTAATGTTTCAATGGCTACGGCTCTAATCTGTTATGAGGTTACCCGACAAAGAAAAGGTTAATGATGGCAAAAAAAGATAAATTCAGCGCAAGTGTCTCCCAATTCATTTCTGAAGCCGGATTGTTGAAAAGGGTCAAACGTTCCGGTTGGGCCGTTTTGGGCATTCCGGAAAGCGAGTCGGTAGCTGAACATTCGTTTCGCTGCGCGGTTATTGGTTATTGTTTAGCGAAATTAGAAAAAGCTTCAATCGCTGATGTCTTATTGATGACTTTGTTTAACGACATTCATGAAGCACGAATAACCGATTTGCATAAAATGGCCCAAAAATATATAACTGTTTGCGGTCCGGAAACTCAAGCCTTTGATGATCAGGTCAAGGACTTACCGCCGTTGATCAGCAGCGAGTTAAGCCGGATTCGCCGTGAATATGTAGGACAAAAGACTAAGGAAAGTGTCATTTCCCGTGATGCCGATATCCTTGAATGTTTGATCCAAGCCAAAGAGTATAGTGAGTTCGGTTTTATTCAAGCGGAAAAGTTCATGAAAAAGTCGCCAAAATTGTTAAAGACAAAAAGTGCCCGTAAACTTTGGCAATGGGTTAAGAATAATCCGTCAAACGACTGGTGGCAGAGCTTGTCTAATATCCAACGATAAATTTACTTTAAGTTTTTTTGTTGTATAATCGGCGGTAAAAGGTATAATTAACTATTATGAAAAAAAATATTAAAATTTGTCAAAGTTTGTTTATTTGTTTGGTTTTATTCTTATCTTTTAAGGCCTTTACTCAGGAAGAAGAGGAAAGGGATGCAAAAATGTCGAATTTTCTCGATGCTCTTGAATCAGCTCCAGAAACTGATGAGTTGCTGGTTGCCCCGGACAGAGAGGTCACGGTGCTTCGCAAAGTTAATGCCGCTCAAGAGAATATAAACCGCCTAACAGTCAATTATAACAATATTGTCGGTAAACTGAGCGATATCGATAAAGAGAATCTAGACCTGAAAGCCAAACTCCAAGCAGCCGATGAAAGAGTCCAAGCGGTTAATCTGGCGATCGAACCGTTGCGCCAAGATAACCAGAGATTAAAAAAAGATAATCAGCAATTAACAAAAGCGATTGCTTTAGCCGAACAGGAGAAAGACAGCTATATCATTAAGATTAAAGAGTTAGAGAAAAAAATATCTGAGTTACGCGAAAAATTGGACTATATTGGGAATCAAATCAAAGATATGTAATCTTACCTAATGGGTTATAAGAGATCTAAATCAATTTTTTTCGTTATTGGTGTTGCGCTTTTTATTTTGATATTGTCTGATTATTGCCGCATTACCTTTTTTGGCGCTAGCCTCAAATCTTTGGCTTGGAGTCAGGAACGTTCTGTTGTTAATAATTCTGAGGTTAATCAGAATTTAGTCAAGGAACTCATTGAAGAAAACAAAAGGTTATCGGTTCTTCTGGATAAAAAGACTAATAATTCAAGCCTGCCTTCGGAGAATCAACCGGCACTCCAAAATATTACTGAA
Organism: Candidatus Omnitrophota bacterium; assembly: GCA_028711575.1. Lineage (GTDB taxonomy): Bacteria > Omnitrophota > Gorgyraeia > Duberdicusellales > 4484-171 > JAQTSA01. The sequence continues at coordinate 3,745 of JAQTSA010000046.1, forward strand.
CTTCAAAACTTTTTTGAAAAAAGGATTAATTCGCTTATTGGTGAGCGAAGTGCCGCTCTAAAAGAAAATCAACAGCTTCAGCAGGAACTTAGGTCGTTGAAAAAAAGGCTTGAGGTCTTTAATGAAAGGTTTAATGAAAAGAAAGATGAGATATCTTCTCTGGAAAAAAATGTTACCGAAAAAGATCAGATCATTATGAATTTAATCAGCGAAAAAGACCTTGTATCTTTCGCTTTATCTAAAGAAAAACAAGAAAAGACAATGCTGGAAGATGAAATAGCTTCGCTGAAGGAAGAGTTTAAATCTTTACAGGCTCCCTTAGTTCAAAAGATAAAGGAAGCGACTTCGCCGCTGGAAAAACAGATAGCTTTTTTTCAGGAAATGCACAAAAGTGAAAAAGAGGAAATTATTTCTCAAAAGCGGGCAATTGAAGGAGAGCTGCTTCAATCTCAGAATAGTTTAGGGCAGGCAGAAAAACTTCTTGGAGAACAGCAGGCGATCAACAAAAATCTTGAAATCATTATTAAAGAGAAGGAATCTGATGTTAAGGCTAAACTCGCTCTTATCGATGATATCGAAAAGGATAAGGATTTGCTCGAAAAGGAGAACTTAAAGCTTATAAGTGAAATAACTGAAATAAAACTTAAAAATTCAGAACAAACCTCTGAAATTTTACTGCTTAAATCTAATATTAGTGATTTAATGAAAGCAAATACTTCAAAAGAGCTGTTTGTTGCCAATCTTATGAAAGATAAAAACCAGGCCGCTGGGGATTTGTCGTTAGCCCGAGCGGATTTAATTCGTCTTAAAACTGAGATAGATTCGAAAGATATTAGATTTAGTAAACTTAACTCTGAGAATCAAGCCTTAACAGCCGAATTATCAAAAATAAAAATTGATTCTGACGCCTTGAAAGATTCAATCACCGCTTCAGAGAAAATTAATCAGGGGCTTATTAATGAGAAGACATCGCTTTCGGCTGCGGTTAATCGTTCGCAGGATGAAATCCTTCAATTAAGGAAAATTATCGAAGAGAAAGATCTAAATCTCAAATACCTTGAAGAGAACGCCTCAGTACTTAAAAACAAGGTTAAGGAATTGAGTGCCGCTTTAGACGACCAAAATGAACAGTTTTCAAAGGTTAAGAACTCTCTTGAACAGGTTGAAAAAAAACGTAATGACAGGTTCTCTTCCAAAGAAGACAAACTGAAGGCGGAGGTTTCTCAGCTTAAAAAAGAAAACGACAACCTTAAACAGGCTATTTTGCGGAAAGATAAGGGGCTGTCAGACATAAAACGCGAAATCCGTAAAGCTAAAGCCTTGTGCCTTTTTCCCGAAGAGGATTAAAGAGCCGAAAAAAAACGGCCTTTTATTTTTTTAAAAAAGCATAAAAACCCGGCTTCACTCATAAAAAATCCAGTCGCTTTATAATTATTTTACCAAGAAAAGGTTTGGGCGGTTTATAGTTGATAAATATAACAGGGATAGTATAATTAGGATTATGTTTAAGGTTTCAGCTTTATTTTCGTTTCTTGGCAAAACTTGTTTTGTTACCCTTTTTATCCTGATTATTAGCGGATCTTTTTTGTCTTATTCCGATGATAAAAACAAGGGCAATAGTCGTAAAGATATTATTGGCAGTTACTTAGATAATCTTTCTTTTTCGGATAAATCCGAAAACCTGAGATCAAGCCTCAAATCTATTAATTGCGAAGAAAGAACTGAAAATAAGAACAAATTATCTTTTTCGCCGGCTATGGCTCGGCGGATTGAAAAAGATTACCGGGAATTGTTAATTTCAAACAACGAGCTGGTAAAAGAAAATAACTTTTTAAAACAACAATTTACTTCTCTGGCGGGAAGTAACCGTGACTATAGTTTTAGGGTCGAAGCCTTAAAATCTAATTTAACTGAGTTAAGGAACAGGCTTAAGGCGATAGAAGAAAGCTTGGATAATTTATAAGGGGCATCAATATGAAACATCGTAAAAAAATCTGTTTCGTTTTATTTATTGGGATAATATCTTTTCCTTTAGCCTATAGTCAGCCGGTTCAAGTGTCTAGTGAGGGCTATGAAAAAATAAAGTCTGAGAATCAAGGCCTGAAAGCACAAATAACTGATTTGCTTGAAGACGCCGCTTTTTTGAAAAAGGCCTTAGAAGAAACAAATACTATTCTTTCAGCAGCGGAAAATTCTCTTAGTCAGGAAAAAAAGACTTCCGCTGAATTAGCGAAACAGCTTGCCGATAAGTCAACCCAGAATGCCCTTTGGGAAAAAGAGAAAAAAAAGATCGAAGAGCGTTTAGATTTAGTCAAAGGTGAGTGGGACAGCCTTGGCAAACAAAACCAGTGGTTAAAGAATGAGTTGAAATCTTTAGAGAGCAAAATATTGTCGCTTAATAAGGCCAATGATGTTAAAGATCAGTTGTTAAAAGAAGCTGAGTTGTTGGTAAAACAAAGAGACTCCGAGGCTGAAAGTTTAAGTCAAAGATTAAATGAGCAAAAGTCTAAAATTGCCACAATAGTTGAGGCTAATGAAAAGGCTAAAAGCGAAATAACAAACTTAATCTCAGAAAAAAATGATTATTTAAGTAAGCAGGCTCTTAAAGACAAAACAGTTGTTGATCTTAAAAGCTCGATTGAAGAGTTGACTAAAAATTATCAGAACCTTAGTCATTCTAAAAAGGAAATTTCAGATAACCAGAAAAGCTTGACTCTTGAAAACGAGAATCTAAAAAAGGAAGTTACCCAGCTAAAAGATTCCAGAGCCAAGATTGATTCGCGGAATAAACAGCTTCAAACTGAGTTTTCTGATTTGGAAAAACATTTTAATCAGTTGAAAAAAAAGTCCGAAGATATACTCTCAGACAATGTTAAAAATAAGAACACCATTTCTCAATTGCAAACTTCAATTTCCGAGTTTAAGCAATTGACGGCTCAAAACGAAAAGGCAAAAAGTGAGTTAAATGATAAACTCATAGCCTTGAGTAAAAGTAATCAGCAATACCAGATGGAGCTAACGGCTCAAGATAAAGAACTTAATTCTTTGAAATCAGAACTAAAACAGCTTGATTCAGACCAACAAGCTAAGGAAAAAGAAATAGAGAAGTTTAAACACAAAACTGCCGATTTGAGCCGGAACAAGGATGTCTTAAACTCAAGTCTTTCAGACGCTTTAGCCAGGATATCGGTGTTTGAGGATAATCTGGCCCAGACCAAGCGCCAATTGCAAGTCCAGCTTGATTCTTCTAGTTTGAGCCAGGAGCAGATAGTTTCTCTTAAAAAAAACCTGGAAAACCTTAGGCTTGAAAAAATGAATCTTGAAAAACAATTTCAGAATCTTTTGGCGGAAAAGAAAAAGGCTGATCTTGAGGCGGCCGAACTTAGAGAAAAGCTTCTCTTGTCAGAGAAAGCTAATAACCTTAATCAAGCTCGTAATTCGGATCTGGTTAGAACATCTGAAGTCCTGAAGAATGATCTGCTGGAGATCCGAAAGATCAACTCCGGGTTAATTGATAAAAATCTTTCAGTTGAGAAAAAACTTAAACTATCTTTAGCAGAGAATAAAAGTAATTTTGCTTTGCTCACCGAGTCTAAAAAACAACTTCGAGATCTAGGCGTTCAGGTCAGCGCTCAAAAGTTAGAGAATCAGGATTTAATCAGCCGCTTAGAAGAGTGTAAAGACAAAAACACAAATCTTTCACAAATACTGGATTCTAAAAACATAGAGATATCAAAGCTGACAAAAGAGAAAGATTTAGTCCAGGGCTATCTCTCAGCTTTTTCTGAAACTCAAACCGTTTTAAAAGATCAGCTTTCTCTGTCTCAGGCGGCTATTGACAGCAAAGAGCGTTTGCTTAAAGAAAACGATCAGACGATTCTTCGGCTTCAAAAGCTAAAGCAAGAATTAAGCAATCAGCTTAGCCGTCAGGAAAAAGATTTTGTTGAATTGAGAACGAATTTTGATGAATCCGAGCGGGCGAGAAAAGAAGCATTGGCTCAAAACTATGCGCTTAATAAGGATATCGCCCTTAACGTTAAAAAGAGCAAAGAGTTGGCCGGCCGGCTTGAGACGGTTAGCTCTGATAACGAGAATTTAAAGAATAAGCTTTCTTTTCTTGAGCGTGATTTCGCAACTGTTTCAGGGAATTTGAAGGAAAAAGAAACATTGCTGTCGGGCCTGCTTTCTTCTGAAAAACAGAAAGATTCTCAGATTAAGGAGTTGAAAGAGGCTTTAGCTCTTAAGGATGATGCTATATCTTTTTCTGATAGGGATAATAAAATGTTAACGGTTGCGCTTGGCGAAAAAGATAAAAAAATAAATTCACTTATTGATGAACTTAAAACTATTAAGGCTGAGCTAGTTAAGGCCGAAAAGATTAACCTTAAAACAATTAATGATCTCACCTTATCAGAAAAAATAAACTCTGAATTAACTGAAAAAAATAAACAAAATGATATTGCCGTTCGTGGCTTGGCTAAAGAGAATGAACGATTCAGAGCGAATCTTGATTTAAAAATAATCGAAAACCAGAAGTTATCCGGTTTATTAAAGGCCGCTCAGGAAAAGCTGAATCAGCAGAGCCAAGACTTAAATCAAGCCTCTAGCGAAGTAATCGTCCTTACTGGGGAAAAACAGGATTTATTGAAAAAAGTCCAGGAGAGTGATAAAAGAATCAACACTCTGGCTGAAGAAATAAACCAATTCTCTAAGCAGGAAATCTCTTTGAATCGGAGTTTAAAGGAAAATCAGTCTCAGATCGAAGAACTGAGAAAACAAAATTCGATCGCTCAAAAGGAATTGGAAAATTCAGCTGATGTTATCGCCAGGAAAGATAACGAAATAACTTTTCTTAAAAGAGACCTTTCTGTTGCTTTGGCGAATCAGCAAAAAACTAAAAAAGAAAACCAGTATTTAGCTGAAGATAAAAAAAATTCCGAAATTAAAATCAATTCTTTGACAAAAATTATCGAAGAATCTAAGAATAACTTGTTGTTTTTAGAGCGTGACCAGGAGGTTTTAAAAAATTTAGTTAAAGATAAAGAAAGTGCAGTTTCAGCCGCGCTCAAGCAGGTTTCAGATCTTCAGCTGAAACTTGAGGCAGTTCAGAACAAGAATGATAAACTTTCTAACGAGATCCAGCAAGCTAATATTCGTCTGATCGATAAAGATAAAACTCTTGCTGATAAGGATCAATTACTGATGCTGGCTGACGAAAATATGAAAGATCTCAAGAAAAAAACCGCGCTTTTCGAAGTTAAATCCGAAACCTTAGATTCGGACAATAAAGAGCTTTCCCAGCGGCTTGAAAAGGAAAAGTCAAACTCAAAGCGATTAGAAGAAGTAAATAAAAAGATGATTCTTGAAAACGAAAGAATAGAGAAGTCTTTCAATCTTGTCCTGAATGAAAAAAAAGCCAAACAGAATGAAATCGCCGGCTTAATCGCGGCTTTGGGAAAGAAAGAAAAACTTGTTAAAGAAGCGGATTCAGAAAACAGTAAGCTAAATGAAAAGGTTTTGCTTTTAGATGCCGAAAAAGCCGCCGCGGTTAAAACATCTGAAACTTTGCGCCGTCAACTTGATACGGCTTTATCTGATAACATTAAAATCACTGCCCAAAAATCTTCTCTGGAAGAAGATTTTAACCGCTTAAAAAATAATTCTCGTTCTGAGATTTCGGCAATTAATATTTTGGCTGAGGATCAAAGCCGTAAACTCAGAGAAAAAGAGTTAGAGCTTAAGGGCTTAAATTCTAATTTTCTTGACCAAAAAGAAAAGATCTCAGCCTTAAACAGTAAAATAGCTTCTTTAGAAAATAATCTGGATGAGGCTGATCTTGCTAAAAAAGAGTTAGCTTCTGAAATTGAAGGACTCAAACAACAGCTGGCGGCTCTTAGTACAGCTAATCGAAAATTTAGGTCTCAAATGGCAGAGTATGATCAAAAGGCTGAAGCTGATCGCGACCGCCTTGCTAAAACTGATACTGAATTGCAATCGGCAAAGACTGAAAACGCAAAGCTTAAGGCCGAAGTTATGACGTCAAGAAAGACTTTAGCTTTGTCTGAAGAAAAGAATAAACGTTTAGTTGAGCGGATCAATGATCTTGAGCGAACTAATCTGGCCGGTGAGAAGAAACTGTCAGATATCGAGGCTGATTTTCAGGAGAAGTTACAGACTCAAGCTGCCGCATTGAGCAATGAAGACGATGAATACCGTCTAAAACAAGAGGCTCTAAAAGCTGAACTTGTCCAAAAGAGTAAAGAGTTGAAAAATCTCAATGATCGTTATCGCCAAGTGGCCGCTGATTCAGCGGCGAAAACCCGGTTAATTGACCGGTTGAATCAGGAAAAAAAAGATATTCAACACAATATAAGTGAAAAAGAAAAAAATAGTTCTCAAGAGTCCGAGAAAACGATAAATGACCTTAAAAAAGAAATTTCTCAAGCTAAAGAAAGGAATGAAAAACTTCAAAGCTTGATAAATCAAAATAAACTTAATATTGAAAGAGATTTGGCTAAAGCCAATCAGGAAATCTCAGATCTTAAAACAAAAAACCTAAACCTTTTAAATATGTCCAATGACTTTAAAAAACTTAATTCAAATCTGGTTAGTGACAACAATCAGCTAAAAAATAAAGCTAAAGATATCGATTCCGAAAGGGGAAGGCTTTTAGCCGAGAACCAAAAAATAGTTCAGCAACTGGCAAATAAAGAAGCTGATATCCAAGACCTGTATAGCAAATTGTCTCAACAGAAGAAGGATCTTCAGAAATCTTCAGCTCAAAATTCCACTTCTAACAGTGAAAGTCTCGTTGCAAATGAAGAGATTGAAAAGTTAAGAAATAATCTTAATTTGAAAGAAAAGCTGAGCCAAAGTCAAAATGAACAGCTTTCTAAGTTGCGCCAGGAAAGAAATATCCTCGAAGAAAAGCTATACAAGAAAGACTTAGAGCTTCTTCAGCTAAAAGCAAAGGATAAGGATACAATGATTACGGTTAATAATTTGGTTCAGGACAATGAGTACTTAAAAAAAGAAAGGTCTTTGATTGAGCAGGAAAAAAATTCCTTACAGCGTCAACTTTCTGAATTAAAGGCTTTCAAATCAATTGATCGGGCGGCGGTAACCGATCTTGATTCTGTAAAATCTTCTTTTATCAGCAAAATCGAAAAAATTAACAGAGAGAAAGATGCTTTATCGGAAGCTAAACAAAAATTAGCTTTTGATTCACGGGAAAAAGACGATGAAAATCGGCGGATTAAGAAACAGCTAAAAGAGTCGGAAAAGAAAAATACCGGCTTTGAGGAGGATATTAAAGCCAAACAAGATCAAATAGCAGCCTTAACCGCCCGTTTAGCAGAACGGGAAATTGAACTTAAAAATACACGCGATCTTAGAAGCCAAAACAGCAGTAATCAGAGAGAGATATCCTTTTTAGGAGAAAAAATAGATTCCTTACAAAAATTGATTAGGGCTAAGGATTTGGAGCTGGAAAAGAGAATTTTTGAGCTTGATAAGGCTGTAACCGATCGTGAGCGGTTTCGTGAGCTTGCTGCCGGATTGAAAGATAAAAATACAGCTTTAAATGAAAGTTTGACGAAAGCCGAAACCCGATATGAGGATAAGATCCGACTTCTAGAAGAAAAAATTAACGGTCTTGAAGAAACTGTCTCTTCGCGCCGAGAAACTCTTAAGAATTTGTATGACGAGGTTAATCAAGCTAAGGATATAATTGATTAGTTTTCTTTGAGGATTACGGTGTAGTAATTGTTAGTTAGAGAACTCTGCTTTACTTTTTCATCAAGAATAACTTCTGAAACGTTTTCGAAAGTTTTTGATACTGTTAAAGTACCGATTGGCCGGCCGGAATCAAAAATAACATAATTGTCATTTTCTTTTACCCCGTTTTTAGAACCGATAGTTATCACAAAATAATTCTTTTTTAGATCAACCCAAAGAGTCGCAGTCCTTTTGTCACTTAAATAATCCTTTGTTTTATTTTGGCGGATTGTACGCTGTTGGGGGTCTTTGACGATAACACTTTGCGGTATTTTTATACCGCTTACTATATCGGCGCGATATAATTCGCTATCTTTGAGATAAAGAGCCATTATCAAGGAGATGAAAGATAAGGAATAAATTATTATATTTATCAGCGGGTTAGGATATTTTTTTTTATTTTTTTTCATCGGTTTTTTTGTCTGGTTGGTTTAGGGTTTGGGAATCTTTTTCCGGGTTAGCTGAATCATCAATTAGAGAAAGAAGGTATTTATCTTTATCGGCCGGTAAATCTTTGGGTTGTTCTTTCCTTTCAGAATCCTGATTGTTAACAGTTTGAGAATTATTAGTTTTAGATGATCCTTCGTTGTTATTGGGTAAGATCTCGAAATCCACCCCGGTTGCCGGCTGATTGAGCTTACCTTCCTGGTTTGGACTTTTATTTTTTGTTGCATTATTCGTTACTGTTTTTTGAGGATCAGTTTGATTGTTATTCGCCGACAACTCAGGGTTTGAAGTTGTTTCTGAGCTCGGGATGTTTTCTGGTTTTGATCGGGGAGAGAGGGCTTCGGTGTTTTTTGTTTCAGCCGGTTCTTTTGCTTTTTGGCTTATCCCTGAATCTGAGCTTATCGAGTTTTTGTCAATTGCGGCTGCCGGACTTTGAGCTGGCGGCTGAGATTTATCGAGTGACGGGGTTTCTGAAACCTTGCTGGTTTTAGCCGCTGCCTTAATGTTCAGCGATTGTTCTGTTTTTTGGGGTGTTTCTGATGTTATTAGGGATTGACTCGGGGAGTTTTTCTTTTGGCGATTAAGTTGCTGGTAGAGATCATCTCTTTGCTTTTGTGTTTCTTCTATAACTATTTTGTCTTTGATCGATTGTTCGGTCAATTCGTCGATTTTTGATTGATAATCTTTTTTTAAGGCAATTAAGTCATTTTCAGTTTTTTTAATTTGTTGATCCGCGTCTTTACGGATTTTATCGACCTGGGCGTTGAGTCCTTTAAAATTTTCACTTTCGTTACTATGACTACGTTTGAAGTTTTCTAAAGCTTGTTCAGCTAACGATAACGCCTCATGGTCGAGGCGTTGCTGTTTACGGATAGAAAAAGAGCTGATAACCAGCATAATTGTGGCTATCGTGAAGAATATAATGCCTAAGATAGTTAATAGAAAAGATATCATTTTAAAGTAGTTTATGTCCTGATTACTCTCTGCATTATACAGTAGTTTTGCAGTTGATGGCAAGAGAAAGATACTCTTATTTGCTTATCGGCGCAGGAACTGTTTTTCCAGGAATGAATCAGTTATCTGGATTAAAGTCGGCCGGCCGTGAGGGCAGGTAAAAGGGTCACGGCATTTTATTAATTCTTTGGAAAGATATTCTGCTTGTTCAGCCGACATGAGGTATCCGGTCATTAACGAATTTCGACAGGCGCGACGGGCAAGCGAATCAAGGTCGAACCGGCGGTTTTCGCCATCTAAGGACAAAAGGTTCCTTAAGCCTATTTTGGGGTCTTTAATTAGAATCGGATGGGAGTGAAGAGCTATTGTGTTTTCGTC
>JAQTSA010000180.1 GCA_028711575.1 Candidatus Omnitrophota bacterium
ATATATTCATGTATTTAACCCTTAAAGAAGAAGGGCTTATTATAGATAAAACTTTTGAGGTTATGCCAACAGCAAAAGAGGAAAACGCTTGTTTAGAATTTGCGAATAAATCTTGACAGTACTTTTATTTCGCGATTGTTGACTGCTAAATATATTCGTGTATACTAATTCAAATGACAGTAGATAATATCATCCAATTTAGTAAATATGCTATCGGCGGCTTTGTGGCAACGATTGCCCATATAGTTATTTTCCACCTGTTAGCCTGGAAAGGTTTTGCAGCTTTGGAAAATAGCGATTGGTTCGTTAAACTATTTAAAATAAAAATAAATCTAGTAAACACTGCCACCCGCTCCCGAAACGCCATGATTGATAACGGTATTGGGTTTATCTTTTCCAATTTTATCGCATACCTTATAAATATTACCTGGGTTTTCAATAGCGGTAAACATAGTTTAATCGTTGAAATCAGCCTTTTTTACCTTGTTTCGGGAATCAGCCTGATTATTGGAACATGGCTCATGGGCTGGCTGATTAAGAGATTCTCGATGAGAACGACATATGCCTTCGGAGCCAATGCTGTTACGGCAGTAATGATAAATTACGCAATGCGAAAATTTTTTATTTTCGCCGGATAAAACTTAACCGATGCACGCGAAAAACCGTTCATTGTTTTTTTTTGGAGAGGTGGTCGAGCTTGGCTGAAGGCGCCGGTCTCGCCACGTGATGCTTCTACCGAAGCATACGTGGTCGCGTTTTCCGTTTGGAACAAACGGATGCACGCGAAAAACCGTTCATTGTTTTTTTTGGAGAGGTGGTCGAGCTTGGCTGAAGGCGCCGGTCTCGAAAACCGGTTCTCGCGTAAGCGGGACGTGGGTTCAAATCCCACCCTCTCCGCCACTTTTTTGCAATGCAAAAAAGTGGAGAGATCTCGCCAAAAGCCTTTGGCTTTTGGCGAATCCGCCATACGATAACAAAGAGGTATATAAAACCTCGTCTACCTTTGCGAATAGTTATTTTCACTATCAACTAATTTAAGATGTCTAAGCGTACTTACATTCTTTTAACTCTTCTCTCGCTTCTGACTATCTTCGTATTATCATCACTTCCCACTGATTATCATAAAGGGCCGCTCATCTCTGACGAAATAACAATGCCTGATTTTTCCGGTTACAAAACCCTGCCAAAGCCAGCGATTATACTTTTTTCTTTTTACGCGATTATTTTTGTAATTGGGTCTATCAATTTCATCCGATTGATCTACAAAAAGATATCGCGACAGCCTTTTTTTGAATCAACAAAATTCGCTGAGAACATCCAATTATCATCAGAAAAAACATGGAAGTTATTCTTTTATCTTGCCTTTTCGTTCAACGTTCTAACATTAATCACCCGCAGCCTGCCGTTAGATAAAATACCGATGACGCCTCTCCACCTAACAATTTTTTTGAACATTCTGGTTGAGGTAGGTCTAATTTTTGTAATTCTCAGGTTCCTTCCCTTTAAAGATATTAAACTCCAAACAAATAAAAAAACAATTTTTAACCTAATTAAGTTATATACAGCAATCATACCGGTTATTCTAGTTTCATTTTTTATAAACGCCTGGATATTAAACCTTATCAACACCGAATCAACTATCAATCCGGCAATAGAAATAATGCTGATTTTAAAAGACAACCAATATATGACTGTACTGTTTTTTTTAGTTGTTTTTATCGGCCCTATCGCCGAAGAACTTCTTTTTAGGGGAATTCTTTATAACCATTTACGCCGCAAAAATAGTTACCTCTTCAGCGCAATAATATCTTCACTGATCTTTTCTTTAATCCATCGGATACCGATAAACATCCTTCCACTTTTTGTTATAAGTCTTTCAATATCATACGTTTACGAAAAGACGCATAATCTTTCTTCGGCTATAATTTTCCATAGTTTGCATAACTTTCTTAATTTTACCGCTTTGCTGGTAATGAAAACTATGCTCTAACCTATGCCCGTCTATTTTTTAAAAAACTTCTTAGTTAAGAACTAATTGCTTTAATTAGTTGATGTAATCGGAAGCATCCAAAGGAAGGTGAAGCGACTCTTTAATTCCCCGAATCCGATCTCCGGTATAAGGATGAGTTCTAAAATAGCTTAAGGGACGAATATTCCTTTTATCTTTATCATGCAGCTTTTTAATAACCGAAATACCGCTTTTACCGTCATAACCAAGAGCGGTTAGGTAATTAACAGCTAATCTATCAGCATTGAGTTCATCTTCACGAGAATAAGCACTCATAAGCTGGCTAAGAGCAAAAGAAACACCAGCCGAAAAATTATTATCCGAAGGAGCCTGAGTTGAAGCTAGAATCAGTAAATTATAACCCATTGCGGCCTGGAGCCGTTTGATACTATGACGGCTAACGATATGGCCAACTTCATGAGAAAGGACAAAAGCTAACTCCTGATCATCGAGCATATCAAGTAATTCCTTAAAAATATAAACATAGCCGCCGGGAAGAGCAAAAGCGTTAACTTGAGATTTTTTGTCAGGATCTTTTTCAATAACATAAAAGTAATAACTAATTTCCTTGCGATCGCAGATTTGGGCGATTTTAGCGCCAAGGGTTGAAACTCGCTGGATATCAAAGGGATTCTCTGATATCTCAAATTTTTTAGCAATTTGTTTTGCAACATTTTGGCCGATTGAAACTTCCCGATCAGTTGAATAAATCATATAATCGGTATTATGAGTTCCAACGTTGTATTCGGTAGTCAAACAGGATGTAAAAAAAAAGATATAACCGCCAAACAGAATAAACTGTAAGAAACATTTAAAACTATGAGTCATTTTGAATTTAATCGCGATCCCAATTTTAATCTTCAGCCAAGAAATCACTTTTTTTAAATAATGATAATAAAGGAACTCCCCTTTCCAGTAAGGCCTCCTTCGCCCCTTCCTGACGATCGACAACAGTAACCGCTAAAACCACTTTAAGACCTATGCTTTGTAAGACTTTTATCGTCTTTATAAGTGAACCGCCGCTGGTCGCTACATCATCAATTATCACAACCTTTGAGCCTTTAGGAATTTCCGGTCCTTCTACCATTTGGCATCTTCCATGGCCTTTAGGCTCTTTTCGAACAAAAAACCCGTTAAGTTTAATTTTGGCCCGATAAGCCGCTAAACAGATTCCGGCGACAATCGGATCAGCCCCGGAAGTAGGCCCGCCAACAGCAGAAACTCGAGCTTTTTTGATTAACGGCCAGATTA
>JAQTSA010000181.1 GCA_028711575.1 Candidatus Omnitrophota bacterium
GCACTGGTTTAATCCCAAAGGCCTCTATCATTGCAACTCTTGGCTAAGCCGATTTTACATAAATCCTCAAGGGTTATTACAATTTTGTCATTTAACTAAAGATTTTTCTACCGATTTAAAATCAGAGCCGTTTAAAGCCGGATTTGACCGGTTCATTGAGGTGTTAGCGGTCAAGCCGGCTAATGAAAGTAAATGTTTAGGGTGTGAGCTGTTGCATTATTGTTATCGATGTCCGGCTCGGGCTTTTTTGGAGACTGGAGATCCTGAGGCGCCAGTAGAATATTACTGCGAACTGGCGCGTTTAACCAGGGATTTTGAAGATGAGTGGCAAAGTCAGTTGGAATCGGAATGCTAAACCATCGGCCAAGGGAGGAAACGTTTTGTTAAGGCAAATAAAAGTCATTAAAAAACGTTTAATTATAGTCGGCGATTTTTTTAAAGTCATGAGAATTCGCTGGTATCATATCGCGGTACCGGCAATTTTGGCTCTGGTAACTGCCGGGTTTAGCGGCATAAGTATCGGTCTTCTTGCTCCGATGGCAAAAGGCGTTGTCGCCGACGATTTTTCTTTTATCGCCAAAATACCTTTATTGAGGCTGTTACTAGAGGTTGTTCCGGGAGAAGGTTTTTTCGGATTGTCCAAGAGTAGCGCTATCTTTTTGTGTTTTTCCGGATTGATATTCTTGACGGCAATTTTGCGTCATCTTGTTAATTATTTGAGCAGTCTCTTAGTTGTCTACTGGAACGGACTTTTTTCTAAAAGGATAAACTGTTTTGTATTTAATCGAGTATTGGAATTTGACCAGGTTTATTTTGACAGCCGCAATCAAGGTGAGATTCAAACGGTTATCGGATATGCAAAAAACGCTTTAACCTTGCTAAACCTTTTTCAGCAAATGCTTCGTCAGCTTTTTGAAGTGATTGTCCGCTTTATAGTGATGGCAACTATTTCTTTGCCGTTAACTTTAATCACGCTAATTGTTTTTCCTGTTTTTCATTTTTTGCTTTACGGTATTATCCGCCGGTTGAGAGAGCTTTCTTCATCCCGGGTTAAAACGGAAATGTCGTTAAGCAAAAAAGTTTTTAATATCCTTTCTTGTGTCCCGCTGATAAAAGTTTATTCCAAAGAAGCGGAAGTAAAAAAAGATTACGAGAATTATTCTGAACGGTTAAGAGAATTGCAGGTAAGTGACGCTAAAATAAACAATCTTATTAGCCCGATACATGATGTAATTGTAATGACAGCATTACTTGTTATGGTCGTTGTCGCTGTTTACTTAAATAAAACAAGAGCTGGTTCTGATTTGAGTTTGTTTTTGGTTTTTTTCTATGTCGCTCAAACCGCTTTAAGCCGGTTCAGTCTTTTTAATAATTTTAGAAGCCGCCTCGCCCATATTAAACCGGCCTTAAAGCAAGTATATAAGGTTATTCAGGCGGATCCTATCAGCCCGGTTTCTAATAATGGAAAGGAGTTTCCTGGCTTTAAAAAGAGTATTGAAATAAGAAACTTATCTTTTTCCTATCCTGGCCGGCCGGGGGTTTTAAAGGCAATGAACGCTCAGATTGAAAAAGGTAAAGTCACCGCGATAGTCGGACCTAGCGGCGCCGGAAAAACTACAATTTTAAGTTTGATTATGCGCCTTTATGATTGCGGTGCCGGGGAAATGTTTGTTGATAACCAGGACATAAAAAATTTTTCCCGGAAATCTTTCTGTCGAAACATTTCTTTTGTCGGACAAAACACTTTTCTTTTTAATGAATCGATACGTTATAATCTTGTTTTTGGCGCTTCGGGAAAGGTCTCGCAAGACGCTATTCTCGAATCGTTAGAAAAAGTCCAAATGTCTGATTTTATAAAAAAGCTGCCTCAAGGTCTTGATACTGAAATAGGCGATCGCGGGCTTAACCTTTCCGGCGGCCAGCGTCAAAGGCTGGCGATAGCCAGAGCTCTTATTCGTGATACGGATATTCTTATCCTTGATGAAGCGATGAATTCGGTTGACGAGCCGACGGAAAGGCTTGTTCAGCAGGCGATAGCTCAGGCTTCTGTTAACCGGACAATAATTATAGTTGCCCATAGATTTTCAACAATAAAGAATGCTGATAGAATAATCGTTATTGAAAAAGGTGAAACTATCGAACAAGGCACGATTTGCGAGCTTCTTAAGAGCCAAGGATTGTTTTATAGGTATTGGAATGAGCAACAGATCTTTTAGGTGATAGACAAAGATCGAATTAGTTGTTTTCGGACTTTCAAATGAATTTTTTTATGCCGCCAAATAAAGTAAAAATAAACAGAATCGATGATTATTATAAATTGTCGGATCAGATTTTAAAAGAAAGAGAAACAAAAAAAGAGCTTATTTTTACTGAAGCGGTCGGGTTATCGATGAGCCCGGTAATTGTTTCCGGTGATGTCATAGCGATAGACAGTTCTTTAAAAGATACTCTTTCAGAAGGAGATATCATCGCTTTTAGAAAAAAAGATTTGTTTGTTTGCCATCGAATTGTAAAACTTACTGAGCGTAATGGATTGAAAATATTTGTTACAAAAGGTGATAACCTGGAAAAAAATGATGAGCGGGAAGTTTTTTTTGAGGAAATAGCCGGTAAAGTTGTTCAGCTTGTTAGAGGCAGAAGACGGATTAATCCTTATCAAAATATATCCCAAAACATAAGGCCTGAGGCGGTTGCTAAAAAATTGATCAATGGCATCAAAAAATGGATTAAACGAAACCAGATCGTTTCCAGCTTTTATTACGGGTTAAAAAAAGTTATTTTTATTTTTATAAAAAGGTTCATTATCTACGATTTTAATCTTCCTTTAAAACAACGTAAGTATCCAGCTTACCGTTATTTCAGTATACCGCTTAAAGATATTTGGTCTAAGAGTTCAGACTTTTACTTTCCCTTAGATGAAATCGGCGGGTTTAAGCTGGAAGCTGGTTTTTTTTCTTTTGGTAAAGCAACGGTTGAAGTCGCTAAAGTTAAACTTGATAATAATGATAATAGCTTTTGGATTATTGAGCGTTCTTTTGTCCGCGGTATTTTTTTTGGTGTTAATTGGCAAAGATGTTTGATAAAACGTTGTTACATAATTCTTAATAAAATTGGAAAAGATGAATTGTATCTGGCTTATGATGATAAAGTCGCAGGATTTTTAAAAGGATCAGATGGGTTCATTGAACGTGAAGCCAAGTTTAAGCATAAAGGGCGGACGCTGTATTTGTTGAAAAATGAATAGCTGATAAAATCGC
>JAQTSA010000182.1 GCA_028711575.1 Candidatus Omnitrophota bacterium
GTATGGCCGTCCGCATGATATAATTGAAGCCGTTAGCCTTGGTGCTGACCTTTTTGATTGCGTTGTGCCGACACGATATGCCCGTACCGGTACGGCCTACGTTTCTACCGGTAAAATTGTTGTTCGTAATGCCGTTTATAAAGATGATGAGTCACCGTTAGATGAAGAATGTCAGTGTTATGTTTGCCGTAATCTTTCTCGAGCGTATCTTCGTCATTTGGTTAATGCTAATGAGATACTGGGTGTTCAGCTTTTAACGCATCATAATTTGTTCTGGTATAACAAATTTTTAGAAGAAATTCGAACGGCAATTCAGAATGATAAGTTTTTTGAGTTTAAAACTGATTTTTTAGCTAAATTTAAAGAAGAGTAACTTCTTATTAACGCCAGATATGCTGATTGATGTGCTGACAATTTTCCCTAAGATGTTTGAGCCGGTTCTTAAAGAATCAATTTTAAAAAGAGCTCAAAATAAAGGTCTGATTAAAATACGGCTGCATGATTTACGAAATTACAGTCAAGATAAACATAAAAAAGTAGATGACGCTTCCTATGGCGCCGGCGGTATGGTTTTTACGCCGCAACCATTGTTTTCCGCGGTTGAATCTATTTTGGGATACACTGTTTATCCCCGAGAGAAAAAAGATCCTAATAAACGGATCGTGATGTTTAGCCCTCAAGGCAAAAGGTTAACTCAACCGTTAGCAAGAAAATACTTGAAATATGAGCGGTTGATTTTGATTGCTCCTCGTTATGAGGGTATTGATGACCGGGTTCGTAAGCATCTTGTGGAAGATGAGGTGTCAATTGGCGATTATGTGTTAAGTGGCGGGGAGTTGCCGGCGATGGTATTTATCGATAGTATAACCCGCTTGATTCCGGGGGTAGTTTCTTCGCCGGCTTCGATTGAAAAGGAAAGTTTTGAAAACGGGCGGTTAGATTATCCTCATTATACAAGGCCGCAGGATTTTCGGGGGTTGAAAGTTCCTTCAATTCTTGTTTCCGGGGATCATAAAAAGATTGAGACTTGGCGAGATGAAAAATCTTTGGAAATAACCAAAAGAAAACGGCCGGATCTGCTGAAATGAGGAAACGATATTTGATTGTAAATTAGAGTTAAGAGCCAAGATCAGGATTTGTTTTATCGTGGAAGAGACAAGTCTGGCTTTTAAAAGATGATCGGAATAAATAGGAGGTAAATAATGGACAAGTTAAGACAATTTGAAACAGAGCTTTTAAAAAAATCTGTGAAGGAGTATCCTGAGTTTAATGCCGGAGATGTTATCAAGGTTTACTACAAAATCAAAGAGAAGGATAAAGTTCGTCTTCATCCGATTGAAGGTATTGTTCTTAAAATTCAGGGCCAAATGCATCGTAAGGCTTTTACTTTGCGCCGGATAGCTTATGGTCAGGCTTATGAAGTGACCTTACCTTATTATTCACCAAACATTGACAAAATCGAATTGGTGAAGGAAAGCCGCCGCCGGCCGCGAAGAGGCCGATTGTATTATCTGCGGTCACGGGTGGGTAAAAAGGCTGTACTTGCCTGATAAAGGGTGATGTCTTGGCCGTTTTTTGTGTTGTGCTTGAGTTGCTAAAGGCAAATTTCTGGAGTTTCTATGATAGTTGGTGTTGATGAAGCTGGCCGTGGTCCTTTAGCCGGTCCGGTTGTCGCTTGTGCTTTATCCTTTAAAAACAATCAGGATTTAGCCATCCTTTCATCGCCAAAATCACAGCCGGTTGTTAGCGAAGCGGTTTATTTTGTTGGAGAAACAAAAAGGAAAAAGATCGTTTTTTCTAAAAAAATAAAAGACTCAAAACAGTTGTCAGCCTTTAAACGGGAAGAAGCTTTTGCCTGGATCGAAAAAAATGCTGTTTTTGGAGTGGGAATAGCTGACCAATGTGAGATTGACAGCTTAAATATCCTTGAAGCTACTTTCCTGGCCTTTAATCGGGCCATATCATCTTTAATAAAAAAAGAACCTAACGCTCAAAAGGCAACTTATATTATTGATGGAACGCTGTTCAAAAATTCTTATGATTTAAATTTTTTGTGTTTGAAACAGGCCGATAGCAGAGTAAAAGAAGTTGCTTGCGCTTCGATTGTCGCCAAAGTTTTTAGGGATTATTTGATGACGGTTATTGATCCCATATACCCAGAGTGGAATTTTAATCAGCATAAAGGTTATGGGACAAGAGAGCATCTTAAGAATATAGAAAAGTATTCTTTATCACCGGTACACAGAAAGACTTTCCGGCCTTGTCAGCGGTGGTCGGGGTCTAAGTTCTAAAATGAATGTTGGAAAATTTTACGAAGGCTTGGCTGTTTCTTTTTTAAAGTGGAAAGGCTATAAGATTATTGAACGTAATTTTCATAGTATCTACGGCGAAATAGATATTATTGCCGAAGATCTATCGCTTGTCTTTATTGAAGTTCGGGCTCGAAAAGAGGGGGCGTTAGTCTCGGGTATCCAATCGGTGGATAAACAGAAGATCGAAAAGATAAAACGAACCGCCCAGTTCTATATTTCCGGTAAGCAGGATCGTTATTACCGGTTTGATTTTTTAGAGATAACTCAAGGGAATCTCTGGCGTCAGTATAATCTTATTAAAGCAGCTTTTGATATGGATGATTGATGGTAGAATATAGAGAACAAGCTCATAGCTCATGGTAACGCGCCTTTGGCGCTGTTTGCAGATGATCGCAGAGTCCCGCTGACGCGGGAAGCAAGATGATCACGGATATGTGGTATTTAGGAAATAGCCTTTTTGAGAAATGAAGAGTCAAACGATTGTCAAACGTAGTAAAATAGGGTTCAGGGTATCGGGTTTAGGGTAATAGAAAGTGATTGAGTGATTAAGTGATTAAGTGATTGAGGGAAGAGAAAATAGAAATTGGTGGAAATTGATAGAGATTGATAGAAATGTGTTGTTTTTAGGAGTAACGCTGATTATTTAGCAATTGAATTTCAACCAATTTCTATTTATTTCAATGAATTTCTATTTATTTCTAAAGCAACTGTTTGACGGACGCTTGCAAAGCGGCCAGTTTGACACGCGTACTCCGCGTGTTTGACGCAAACGCAGTGAACGTTTGACGCGAGCGTAGCGAGCATATAGCTCATAGAAGAAGGGGACTAATTTATAGCTATGATTTATCAAAATAAGTTTAAACGGTACCTAAATGATTTGGCGGCCAA
>JAQTSA010000047.1:0-8266 GCA_028711575.1 Candidatus Omnitrophota bacterium
TTGTTAGGCGGGATTCAGCCAAACGGTCCGGCCGCTGCCCCAAATGTTTCAAAAACTCCGGCTCTTGATTCTTTTGGCCGGGACTTAACTCAATTGGCTAAAGACGCCAAGTTAGATCCGGTTATTGGCCGTAAGGTTCAGATTGAGCGGGTTATCCAAATTTTGTCTCGAAGGACAAAAAATAATCCGGTTTTACTCGGTGAAGCTGGCGTAGGGAAAACAGCGATCGTTGAGGGTTTGGCTCAAAGCATAGTGAAGGGTGACGTTCCGGAGCTGTTGCGGGACAAAAGAATAATTGTTCTCGATTTGGCTTTAATGATCGCCGGTACAAAATACCGCGGGCAGTTTGAAGAAAGAATAAAAGCGGTTATGGAAGAAATTAAGCGTTCTAAAGATGTAATTATCTTTATTGATGAGCTTCACACTTTAGTTGGGGCTGGCGCTGCTGAAGGAGCGATTGATGCTTCAAGTATTTTGAAACCCGCCCTTTCTCGAGGAGAGATACAGTGCATTGGCGCGACAACTCTTGACGAGTACAGAAAATATATAGAAAAAGATTCGGCTTTGGAGCGAAGGTTTCAGCATATTTATGTCGAGCCAAGCAGTATCGATGAAACGGTTGAGATATTAAGCGGATTAAGGGATAAATATGAAGCCCATCATCGGGTTAAGTTTACTGAAAAATCGTTAACCGCGGCGGCCAAGTTGTCCGATCGATATATTGCTGCCCGGTTTTTGCCGGATAAAGCTATTGATTTAATCGATGAAGCGGGAGCTCGTTCACGGCTTGCGGTTTTGACAGCACCGTCGGAAATAAAGGAGTTAGAAGAAAAACTGCTTGAAATAACCAAGGAAAAAGAAGCTTTTATTAAGCAACAGGATTTTGAAGCCGCGGCCAGGCTGAGAGACGAAGAGAAAACAATTCGATTTAAACTAGAAGGATCACGTAGAAGCTGGAGCAAAAAGCGTGATGGGATTATACCTATAGTTTGTGAAGAAGAAATAGCTAGATTAGTCGCTCAGATAACCGGTATTCCTATATATCGCCTGGAGGAAAAGGAAACTGAAAAGCTTCTTCGGGTTGATGCTGATTTGGCAAAGCGTGTAATTGGCCAGGATGACGCGATTTCTTCTATCGCAAGGTGCGTCAGAAGAGCGCGTTCGGGTATAAAAGAACCGCGCCGGCCTATCGGATCATTCATTTTTTTAGGTCCTACTGGAGTAGGGAAAACGCTTTTAGCTCGCGCTTTAGCTGAATTTATGTTTGGAGATGACGAAGCTCTGATTCAACTCGATATGAGCGAATATATGGAAAAATTCAATGTTTCTCGTCTTATCGGCGCGCCTCCGGGATATGTTGGTTATGAAGAAGGCGGGCAGCTTAGTGAGCGTGTCCGGCGGCGCCCTTATTCGGTGGTTTTACTGGATGAATTGGAAAAAGCCCATCCTGACGTGTTTAACTTATTGTTGCAGATCTTGGAAGAGGGACGTCTAACTGACAGTTTTGGCCGCCGGGTTGATTTTAGAAACGTTATTCTTATTATGACATCTAACGTCGGGGCTGAAATAATACGTAAACGGGGTTCTTTGGGATTTAATACCAGCGAAGAGGATATCAGCTATAGCGAAATGAAAACGGTGCTTTTGGACGAAGTCAAAAAATCTTTTAAACCGGAGTTTTTGAACCGGTTGGACGAAGTGATAGTCTTTCGGCCCCTGAGCCGGGAAGCTCTGGAAAATATTGTTAGCGTTGAAATAAAAGATTTTAACAAACGTATCATCGATCAAGGGTTTGAAGTTGAGCTTGAGGAATCGGCTAAACAATTTTTGATTGAAAAAGGATTTGATCCTGTGTTTGGTGCCCGGCCGTTAAAAAGGATTATTCAGCGGTTTATGGAGGATCCTTTAGCTGAAGACATTATCCGGGGCATTTTTGCTGAAAGAATTAAGCAAGAAAAAAAAGTTAAGCTGATAGTCAAACGTAAAGGTGAGGAACTTATTTTTGAATGAGAGTGATTTATCTTTTCCTTTTGATACTGTCCTGTTTTCAGCCGGTGTCTTTCGCGAGTGATTTTATAGAAATTGACTTAACTAAAAAAGTAATAAGTTTTGTCGATTTCTATCTTGAAAAATTACGTATTTCGGGTGACATATCTTTCAATCTGACCGCAAAAAATGGTGCCCGTATTGTTGATATTGAAGGGGAAGAAGTTTTTCTTGGCCAGAAGCATTTTCCTTGGATAAAGGGGCGCTTCATTCAGCGTGGCACAAAACTTACTGTCAATTATCTGCGTTCACCGGAGTTTTTAGTTAAAGGCAAAATCCTTTTAGATACCGGAGAGCTTTCTTTAGAGCTTTCAGGCAGCTGGCAGGAAGAATCTTCTTTATGCAGCGGACGAATGACTGTTTTGGCCCGAATATGGGGAAGGGTTTCTGATTATCTCAGCAGTGGAACTTTAACTTTAGAGAATGGCAGGTATAAGACTAAAAATGTTAATTCTTTCTCGGTAAACTTTTTTGGTAAGCCGCCGTTGCTTAACATAACCGATTCAAAAATTATACTGAAAGATGGTAGTATCTATGAAATAGAAGGTACTTTGAACGTTAAGGATTTCAAGAATCTTTTCCCTCAAGCGACATTTGTGTCTCGCAAAGTTTCTTTGGGGGATTGGGAGGTCTTATCGGAGAAAGAAGAAAATGCCGGTATAAAGAAGAAGGTGGACGAACGGGTTGATGTATTGTTCAATGCTTATGATAAAGAAAATGATTTCATGCGTTCCGGAGCTGAAGTACGTTATAATCTCGAAAAGGATAACTTTTTGAGGCTCCGGATGCAGGAAACTGAAGCGATTGTCGGGTTTGAACGAAGAACTGAGTTTTAATTTTTTAATTATATGATTATCGCCAAAACTATTGATCTTTTTGTCTATGTAGGGAAAATGTCTTTCTTTATCCAAAAGACAGTTTCTGGTTTTATTTTTAAAAAAAAGAATTTAAAAACCATTTTTAGAGAAATGGTTTCTATCGGCGTAGATAGTTTAGCTTTGGTATCTCTGGTTTCTTTTTTTATAGGGATAATTATCGCTTTTCAAACGGCTTATCAGCTCAAACAACTATCAGCTGAGATTCATATAGCTTCTTTAGTCGCTCTTTCTGTGGTCAGAGAGCTGGGCCCGGTGATAAGTTCACTTATTGTCGCGGCCAGGTGCGGCGCTTCAATTACTGCCGGAATTGGTTCAATGAAAATAAGTGAACAAATCGATGCTTTGGAAGTTTTTGCCGTTAATCCAATCAATTATCTTGTTGTTCCGAAATTTATTGCCTTAATTATCTGTATGCCGATACTTGTTATTTACGCTGATTTTTTAGGTATTTTGGGCGGGTTTTTGGTCGGATTTACTAAATTCGCTCTTCAGCCAAATTTTTATTTTAATTTGACTTTTGAAGCTTTAGGAGCAAAAGATATAATTGGCGGGCTGATTAAAAGTGTTTGTTTTGGCGGGACAATTGCCTTTATATCTTGTTATGAAGGGTTTCAGCCTTTTTCTTCGACCGACGTTTCTAAATCGGTGACGAATGCCGTTGTCCGGTCGTTTATAATGATAATAATTTTTGACTGTATCTTAACGGCTCTTTTTTATTTCGTTGTGGTTTAAGTTATGATAAGTATAGAAAAAGTATTTAAACAGTTTGATAAAAAACAAGTTTTAAAAGGCGTCAGTTTTTCGGTTAAACGGGGCGAAACTTTTTTGATTATCGGCAGAAGCGGTGCTGGCAAATCAGTTTTACTTAAAAATATTTTAGGTCTAATTCGTCCCGATTCAGGAAAAATAATAATCAATGGAGTAAACATTACTCAGCTGGAAGATAAAGCCTTACAGAAAGTAAGGTTACAGTTTGGCCTTGTTTTTCAGGGAAGCGCTTTATTCGATTTTCTTACAGTTGAAGAAAACGTTGGTTTTTATTTTTATCAGCATACAAAGGATAGTAAACCGGTGATACGAAAAAAAGTTAAAGATACTTTGGCTTTGGTTGGGCTTGAAGGGATCGAGGATATGTATCCTTATCAACTGAGCGGGGGGATGCGTAAAAGGGTTGCTATAGCCCGGGCGGTTATTTATAATCCTGACATTATAATTTATGATGAGCCGACAACTGGTATCGATCCTATCGCGGTGGATAAAATAGTTTCCTTGATTGAAAATTTACATAATCAGTTGTCGATAACATCTCTAGTCGTTACGCATGACTTAGAGGTTGGCTTAAAAATCGCTGATCGTCTTGCTTTTCTTCTTGGCGGGAGAATGATTTTTGAGGGGGATAAAGCCTCACTTGATGCGACGAAAGATAAAAGAGTAATCCAGTTCTTAAAGGGGAGCTCAGCCGGGCC
Organism: Candidatus Omnitrophota bacterium; assembly: GCA_028711575.1. Lineage (GTDB taxonomy): Bacteria > Omnitrophota > Gorgyraeia > Duberdicusellales > 4484-171 > JAQTSA01. The sequence goes on from JAQTSA010000047.1 coordinate 4,391, forward strand.
GATAAAAGAAATGGAAGTATAAAACGGGTATTCATAAAAGGAGGCAATAGCTATGGCCAAAATATGGGACGTACGGCAAAACGCGACCTATCTTAAACTGGGTAGTTTTTTTATTATTGCTTTAACGGTCTTTTTTATTGCCATATTCTCAATCCGGGAAGTTAATTTTTTGCAAGGCAACTATCTCCTTCAAGTTAAATTTAAATATGTTGAAGGACTTCGCCCGGCATCGCCAGTTAGATTCTGTGGTGTTGATGTTGGGGAAGTCAAAGATGTAAAAGTTATTGAAGGAGCTGAACGGCCTTATGTTATCGTTTCCGCTAAGGTTAACAAGGGGGTACGAATACCAAAGAATGCCTACTTTTTCATTAATAGTCTTAGCCTGTTTGGCGAGAAATACCTGGAAGTCCGGCCGCCGGAAAAAACAGAAGAATATTTGAGGGAGGGTGAACTTATTGAAGGTATTTCCCCGGTACCTCTTTTTAATGTTTTTGCTACTTTTCAGAAAACTATGGAAGAAATATCGGCTTTTCTCCAGGAAGGGGAAATAAAAACTTCTTTTGAAAATACCTTGGCTAATTTGGAACAGGCAACTTATGAAGTTAAGGGATTAATAATTGCCGCTAAGGACAAAAAAGGTACTTTTGGCAAACTTTTATATGATGATTCGCTTTATAATAATATCAACGGGTTGATTGAAAATCTTAACAACAAGAATGGGACAATTGGCCGATTTCTGTATGATGATTCTTTGTATAAAACTACCGAGGAGTTTATAGCTGATCTTAAGGCGCATCCTTGGAAGCTGCTTCATAAGCCTAAAAAAGAGGATTACCGGTCTAATGATCGTGACAACGCAGATCAAAAGGAAAAGTAAGGTTAAGATGTTTGCTTGTTCAGAGTGTGGGTATAAATCGATAAAGTGGTTAGGTAAGTGTCCTTATTGTTCAGGGTGGGAAACTTTTAATGAAGAGAAACCGGTTCCTAAAAAGGGTCATCTTCAAAAAGAAAAAAGTGCTCCGGCGCTTCTCAAAGACATTCAGGAACAGGATTATAAACGAATAAAATCTTCAATTAAAGGCTTTGATAGAATACTAGGCGGCGGGTTAGTTCCGGGAGAGGTTGTTCTTGTTGGCGGTGAGCCGGGAGTAGGTAAATCTACCCTTTTACTTGAAGTTGCCGCTAAACTGTCCAATCAGGGTAAGACTCTTTATGTGAGCGCCGAAGAGTCTCCGCAGCAGATAGCCTTAAGAGTCAAGCGTCTTAAGCAAGAGTCCGATAATCTTTATATCCTGGGGGAGGATAACCTGGAAACTGTTTATGAGCATATTAAGCGCCAACAGTTTCGTTTTGTTATTGTTGATTCGATACAGGTCGTTCATTGTGCCGATTACGAAGGTTCTAAAGGTACAATATCACAGATAAGAGGGTGTGCCGATTACCTGACTCAAATTGCTAAGTCAACCGGGATCGTGCTTTTTGTCGTAGGTCATGTGACCAAAGATGGGGCTATCGCCGGGCCTAAGTTGTTAGAGCATATTGTTGACTGTGTCCTTTATTTTGAAGGTGAAACCTTATCTAATTATCGAATTTTAAGGGCTACAAAAAATAGGTTTGGCCCAACGGGAGATATTTCCTTGTTTGAGATGGTGTCTACCGGTCTTAAGGAAGTTGAAGATACCTCAGATATCTTTATTCCCCATCGTCAGGGGCCGATATCGGGAAGCAGCATTGTTTGTGTGATAGAAGGTGTGCGTCCGATGCTGATCGAGTTGCAATCTTTGGTCAGTCGTTCAAGTTTCGGCGTTGCTCGCCGGCGCAGTCTCGGATTTGACTTTAATCGGTTTTCTTTGCTAATCGCGATAATTGAAAAACGGTTAAAAATTCCTTTATCGGGAGAAGATGTTTTTTTAAATGTCGCCGGCGGCTTGAAGTTGACTGACCCGGCTGCGGATTTGGGCGCGGTTATCGCGATGATATCAAGTCATCGGGAAAAAGATGTTTTTATGGATATAGCCTTTATCGGTGAAGTTGGTTTGGCTGGAGAATTACGCCGAGTACGGAATATAAATCTAAGGCTTAAAGAAATTGAAAGAGCCAAATTTAAATCTTGTTTCATTCCGGAAACAAATAAAAAGGATTTGGATCAAGGATTTTCTTTAAACATTAATCCGGTAAAGTCTTTGCCGGAAGTTATTGAAGCAGTTTTTAAATAAATTGTTTTAACGCGGGGTATTTAGATTTATTATTAATATTTAATTAATCTCCGCGGTTTAAAACATCAGCTAAAGGAGGTTTTTATGGCTGGACTATTTGTTTTGCGTTTATTTTTCGTTTTTATCTGTACGCTTATTGGTTATTATTTTGGCACTCCTGAATCGGTTTATACTGCTGCTCTTGGCGCGGGAATCGGGTTAGTGATGGTTATTTTTGAAATTTTTGCCAGAAATGTTTCTTTAAAAGGATTATCGAGTGCCGTTTTTGGAATGGTCTTGGGGTTATTTATTGCCTGGATATTTGGTAATACTTTAAATCAGTTTCCCCTGCCGAAAGATGTTTCGATTAGCGCTATTAATAACTTTAAGCTTTTTGTTACTTTTATTTTTGTTTATTTAGGACTTACTTTGGGTTTAAAGGGCAAAGATGAGTTTAATCTAGTTATTCCTTATGTTAAGTTCAAACGCCAGGAATTAAGAGAAGAAGAAATTGTTGTTGATACCAGCATCATCATTGACGGCAGAATTTTAGACATTGTTAAGACCGGATTCGTTGAAGCCCGGTTTGTTATTGCCCGATTTGTGCTTAATGAGTTACAGGCCTTGGCCGATTCTACCGAACATATGAAGCGACAAAAAGGTAAACGGGGAATAGAGATTTTACATTCTCTTAAAAAAGAACAGAATATCGAAGTTTTTATCTACGATGAGGATATTGAAGGAATAAAAAGTGTCGATGAAAAAATTGTTAAATTAGCAAAAAATTTGGGCGCGAAAATTATTACTACTGATTACAATCTCAATAGGATAGCCCAGCTTCAGGGAGTGAAAGTTCTCAATATTAATGATTTAACGAATGCTTTAAAGCCGATCTTTGTCGCCGGCGAGACTTTCTCTCTTAAATTAATAAAGGAAGGCAAGGAGCACAACCAGTCTGTCGGTTATTTGGAAGACGGGACAATGGTTGTTGTTGAAAATTCACGCTGGTTAATCGGTAAGACGGTCGGAGTTGAAGTGACTTCGGTATTGCAGAGTCCGAGTGGAAGGATTATCTTTACTAAACTTGTCGGTTAAGGTCAGAGTTTCGCGGTTTATTTTTTAATCTTAATAGTCTTGGTTATGAGAATCGGAGTTATAATTGTTGCCGCAGGTCTTGGCCGGCGTATGGGTAAAGGAGATAAGTCGATTATCTCTTTGTCAGGGAAACCTCTTTTCTTTTACGCGGTGAATACTTTTCTTAAAGTCGCGTCGATAAAAGAAGTCGTCTTAGTTTTAAGAAAGAAGAATTTTCCTTTAGCGAAAAAACTTTTTTTCGGTAGTAAAGTTGTATTCGTCAAGGGAGGTAAGGAACGCGCTGATTCCGTCAGTTGCGGCCTGGCGGCTTTATCTTTAAAAATAACTCATGTATTAATCCATGACGCGGCCCGGCCTTTTGTTGATAGCTCAATTATTAAAGCTGTAATTGCCGGCTTATCTTTTTCGCCGGCAGTTATTTGCGCGGTCAAGGCTAAGGACGCTTTGAAAGTCGTTGATAAGAAAGGGTTTATTGAAAAAACTTTAAATCGCGATAGTATAATTGCTGTCCATACCCCTCAGGGTTTTGAAAAAAAATTGTTAGTGGAATCTTATAAAAAAGTTAAAACTAAAAAAGTCTTTGACG
>JAQTSA010000047.1:8276-12896 GCA_028711575.1 Candidatus Omnitrophota bacterium
ATGCCGAAGTCGTTGAACGGTGCGGCGGCCGGGTTTTTGTTGTTGAATCAAAGGTTACCAATTTTAAAATAACTTATCCCGCTGATATAAAAATTGCCAAATGCTTGTTGAAAAAGGTTTAAACAAATGAAATCAGACAGAGTCGGATTAGGGTTTGATGTCCATAAATTTTCTTTAGAAAAAAAACCTCTTGTTTTAGGGGGGGTAACTGTTTTTCCTGTTTATGGGCTGGAGGCTGTATCTGACGGTGATGTATTGCTGCACGCTTTAAGCGATGCCATTTGCGGAGCTTGCGGCTTTGGTGATATCGGTGATTATTTTCCGCCGGCAGATGAACAAAATATCGGCATTGATAGTAAAAAAATATTAGGATTTGTTTTAGATAAAATGAATAACGATTTTTCAATTAACAATGTCGACATTACTCTTATTGCTGATAAACCGAAATTAGTTTCAGTTAAACCATTAATTATTCAATCCTTACAGCGGCTTCTTTTAACCGAAGCGGTCAACCTTAAGATAAAATCAAAAGAAGGTCTTAATGTTTTAGGCGGCAAAGAATCTATTTCCTGTATGGTGATTGTCTCGCTTAAAATGAAGGGGTAAAAATGCTGCATATTTACAATAGCTTAACAAAAACAAAACAGGCTTTTGTACCGCTTGTAGGAGATAATGTCAAAATTTACACTTGTGGCGTTACGGTTTATGATCACTGCCATATCGGTCATGCTCGTTCACTGTATGTTTTTGAGGTTATTCGTCGTTATCTGAGAGACTGCAAAAATTATAATGTTGTCTTTGTGCGAAACATTACCGATGTCGATGATAAGATAATCAATAAAGCCCGCCTGTTAAGCAAGGATAGTGATTCGTCTTTGTCTGAGGCTTTTGATTCTATTCGAAAGACTTATATTGACAGCTATTATCAGGATTTGAAACGAATGCAGATAAATCCTGCGGATATTGAACCGAAAGCTACCGAGAATATCTCAGAAATGATAGCTTATATTGAAAAATTGATTTCTGACGGTTATGCTTATGAGTCAGGAGGCAGTGTTTATTTCTCGGTGCGTAAATTTAAGGAATACGGCCGACTTTCCGGGAAAAAGATTGATGAGTTGCTAGAGTCAGTCCGGATTGATAATGATAATAACAAAAGAGATCCTCTTGACTTTGCTCTCTGGAAAAGTGTTAAGCCAGATGAACCTTCCTGGCCTAGCCCTTGGGGGCAGGGACGGCCGGGATGGCATATTGAGTGTTCAGTGATGAGTCAGAAATACCTTGATGTTTCGACTCTTGATATTCACGGAGGGGGGCAGGATTTAGTATTTCCTCACCATGAGAATGAATGCGCTCAATCTCAAGCTTATACCGGTAAGCCTTTTGCTAATTATTGGATTCATCATGGTTTGTTAACTATAAATAAACAGAAGATGGCTAAGTCTGCCGGTAATTTTGTAACGATCGCTGATGTTTTAGATAAGTGTTCGGCCGATGTTTTAAAAATATTTTACTTGCAGGCGCATTATTCCAGTTCAATAGATTTTTCCTGGGATAGGATGGAGGAAGCCAAAAAGGCTTATAAGCGAATAACTATTCTAAGGGATAAGCTCATTAATAGATATGGCAAGAGCCAAAGCGAAAAAAAACAATGGGGTCTGGGGCAAACCGGAGATCTGAGGCAAGAATTTATTGAGGCGATGGACGATGATTTCAATATGCCTAAAGGATTAGCTGTTCTATTTGAGATGGTTAATAAATGCCATGTTACTTTTGATAGTGATGATCCGTATAAAAATGAGAAGTTGGCCTACGCTCTTGATGTTTTAAATGAGATCGCGGATGTTTTTTGTTTAAGTTTTTCTAAGGAAGAAATCAGCGCCGTATCCCGCGAGCAGATAGAAGAACAAATAGCTTTACGTATTGAATCAAAAAAAAGAAAAGATTACCTTAAAGCTGACGCGATTAGGAAAGAATTAGAGGATCAGGGTATTATTTTAGAAGATACAAAAGAAGGGACAATATGGCGGAAAAAAAATTAAATAAAGAGGCATTTTTTATTACGGTAGAAGGCTTAGAAGGCAGCGGTAAGACCAGTGTTATAGCCTTTCTAGATACTTTCCTTAAAGCTAAAGGGTATCGGGTTAAAGTTTTCAGGGAGCCGGGCTCGACTGAGGTTGGTGAAAAAATCCGGGAGATTCTCCTGGACAAAAAAAATCGTAAATTGTCAGGGCATACCGAACTTTTACTTTATTTAGCGGCGCGAACTCAGTTGATTGAAGAAAAACTTAATCTAGCTTTGGAAAAATACGATTTTGTTGTCTGTGACCGTTTTTTTGATTCAACGATTATCTATCAGGGCGTAGGTTGTGGTTTAGGGAGAATTGTTGATGATGCTGTCGCTTTATTTTCTTTGGGCCTTGAGCCGGATTTAACTGTTTTTCTTGACGCGCCGGTTGAAACTGGTTTATCAAGAATTAAAGACAAAGATCGTATTGAATCGCGCCCGCTTACTTTTCATAAAAAGCTGCGTAAAGGGTACCTATCACTCGCTGAAAAATATCCGCAAAGGATAAAAGTTGTTGATGCTTTTGGAAGTTTAGAAGAAATTTACAGTCAGGTTCAGACGGTTGTTGAAAAGAAATTTTTTAAATAAAAAAATATAAAATGTATTCAGTTTTAGAATATTTATCTTTGATTAAGAGAAAAGGCCTGATTTCCAAGTCTTATCTGCTTATCGGCGATAACACTGCTGTTGTTTCTGAAATTATTAACTTATTGGCTTGTCAGCAGGAAGATTTTCCTTGCCATCGCTGCTGGGATTGTCAAAGTTTATCAAAGTTAAATCATCCCGATTTTTTTGTTGTTAATCCTCAACCCAATACGATTAGGATTGAGGAAATTCGAGAAGCTCAGAATTTTCTTTTTTTAAAGCCCTATCGGCTCAAAAAGAAGATATTACTGGTAAATGGCGGGGACAGTTTTGGTTTGCCGGCAGCCAACGCTTTTTTGAAAACTTTGGAAGAACCGCCAAAAAGTTCGTTAATTGTAATCTCAGCCTCAAAGCTTGAGGGTATTCTTCCAACTATTATTTCCCGTTGTCATAAACTATTTCTTCCTTATCAGGAGAACAGAGAAGAGCGTCTGCCGCAAGCGGTTGGGCTTTTTTTAAAAGGTGATAAAGTTAGTTTCGCTAATCGTAAGGATTTTAGCGAATTTTTATGGGGATTGCTGCTGGTTTTTCATAATCAGTTGCTTTTTCAGGCAACAGGAGAAAAGCGGTTGCTTAAGAACGAGCCTTGTGAGATAATCTTAAGGCCTTATTCCCTAAAGGATTTGGAGAAGATATTGGAAATCATTTTTAAGGTTTTTTCCGGCTATCAAAATATTAATGAGAATTTAGCGCTAAATATGATAAACCTGGCGTTATAAGGGTTTAAGAGGTAAAACGATGAAAGTAGCATTAGTTAGATTAAGAGAATCCGGTCAGCTTATGTCTTATAAAGTTGATCAGAGCGCTAAAGTTAATGATTATGTTATTGTTGAAGCCGATCGTGGTTTGGATTATGGGGAAGTGGTGGAAATCGGCGAAATGGAAAGTATCGTTAAAGAAGAAGGTAAAGTATCTTCTTTTAAGAACGTGCTCCGGGTTGTGAATGAACAGGACATGGAGAAAATAAAAGAAAACAAAAAAGAATCAAGAGAAGCGATCAGAACTTGTTTGAGAAAAATAAGGGAATATAAGCTCTCAATGAAACTGGTTGATGCTGAGTATTCATTTGATCGAAAAAAAATAGTTTTTTATTTTACTTCAGAAGGCCGAATAGACTTTAGAGAGCTGGTAAAAGATTTAGCTAAAGTTTTTAAACGAAGAATCGAAATGCGCCAAATTGGTGTTCGGGACGAGGCCAGAATGTTCGGCGGAGTTGGTCCTTGCGGTCAACCGTTATGTTGTGTAAGGTTTTTAAGGAATTTCGAGCCGGTTAGTATGAAAATGGCTAAATTTCAGAAATTACCGCTTACTTCGGGAAAAATATCCGGTATCTGCGGCCGGCTTATGTGTTGTCTTTTTTATGAGTATCAAACTTACCGCGAACTTGCTAAAGGTTTACCGAAAGAAGGCCAGACCATTGATACTCCTCAAGGTAAGGGCAAGGTCGTTGCCGTCAAAATATTACAACGAATTGTTTCTATTGAAACTGAGGACGGCCGGATTGAAAAAATAGTTTACGAGGAAAAAGATAAAAAGAAAAAACAGGACCGTTAAGCGTTTATAGAAGAATGAAAAAGTTTTATCTAACCTCACCGATATATTATGTAAATGCTTCTCCTCATATCGGCCATGCTTATACCAATATAATCATTGATTGTATGGCTCGTTATAAAAGGATTCAAGGCCGATATCCTTTTTTCCTTACCGGAACAGATGAACACGGCGAAAAGATAAAGAAGACGGCTGAAGAAAAAGGCGAAGATGTTAACGTTTTTGTTGACTCGGTAGTAGAAAATTTTAAAAACCTTTGGCAATCGCTTAATATTTCTTACGACTGTTTTGTCCGGACTACCGATACTTCTCATCATCAGGCAGTTAAGGCTGTTATCACAATCCTTTCTGAAAAG
>JAQTSA010000183.1 GCA_028711575.1 Candidatus Omnitrophota bacterium
GGGATATTTAGGGGAAAAGCTTAAAGATCAAGGAATTAGCCTTACAGGAATCGACCTGCATTACCCCCAGAATGATAATTATGATAAATTCTATTGTGAGAACCTTGAACAATTTGATTGGGGGAAATTGGATAGTGATGGATATGACATGGTTTGTCTTATGGATATATTAGAGCACCTAAAAGAGCCTGAAAAGCTTTTGCTTGCCTTAAGGAACAACTCAAAATTGGAGAATGCTATATTTATTTTAAGTGTCCCTAACGTTGCTTTCTTTAGTATTCGGATAGGGTTATTGTTTGGCTGGTTCCATTATGCCGATAGGGGTATTTTGGATATAGACCATAAACGTTTGTTCACCTATAGTTCTTTTCGCGATATGCTTAAAGAATGCGGATTTAAAACGAGTAGGACTATCGCGATACCTCCGCCGTTTAACTTAATAAGTAAGAGTTTTATATTTGATATTTGTTCCCAAACTTTTAATTTATTGAACAAAGTTCTTCCTGGTTTATTTTCATTTCAAATCCTAAAGATAGCTAAACCGGTTCCGGCATCAACAAATGTTATTATTAATTCCTTTCAAAAGATTGATTTAACCCAAAAAAACAATAGCAAAAGTTGTTAATTGTTTTTTGAAATAACTTTTTGGAAAAAAAAGGCGATAATGATCAGATATAAAGGCGCGATTGGGAAGGCGTAACGTGTAACAGTATCAAAGAAAGAATGCGCGCTGATAAAGAAAAAAATAATTCCCAAACTAAAGAATAATATAATTTCCTCATTTATCTGACTAGGATTATCAGCGTTGAGTATTTTTTTTCGGTTTTTCCATAAAAATATTGATAAATAAAGTAAAGCTAAAATAGTAAGTAGAGCCATAGTCAGTCTGAGGCCATTTTTAAAGGAGTTTAAGTTAAATAATTTTTCTAGAAGTGTCGGATAAGACACGAATCCGGTTTTGGTTGATTCCCAAAAGAACATTTTACATCCTTCCATTATCCAAAAAATGCCGTACTGAAAAGGTTTTTCTAAAGCCAGGCTAATAGCCAGTTTCACAGTAGTTTCACTGGCTTTTTCTGCTCTTAGACCTTTACTTTCTAGCTGAGCTATTTTGTTGAATCCGATCAAGTCGATCTTCTCAAACCCCCAATAAGAACATTTTTCTTTTCCAAATATACTATTACAAAAACCTTCTCCTGGTACATAGGCAAGAGCGGTTAAAAAATCTTCTTTCTTTAGAGTTTCAGTTCGGCGAACAGCAGTACCGTATAGTTTTAAGTCGCCACGTTGGGTAACTACAAAATTTCCGTTAAATGTTTTATTAGTCAATTTATAGGTAAAAATAAAAGAATAAAATATTGTTGTAGTTACTAGAGTATATACTACGGAATTTATGATAAATTTTCGTTTTTTGGTAAATAAAGCTAAGATAAACACTAGAGCAATAAATCCCGGGATAATAATCTCAAAAATAGCTTTATTTAAGACAGTAAGGAAGAACAATATGCCGCTTATTATTGATAATCCAATGGTTTTCTTTTTAGATCTGTTAAATGAATCCCAGCAGTAGTGGCTAATGATTATTATAGCAAGTATAAAAGGGTATATAACAATTTCCGAAAAAAGACTTAAGGCCGAATTTACCAGTGCCGGAGAAATTCCAAGATATAGTATTATCGGGCAAATTATTATTTTTTTTATTTTTAAGAGTTTTAGAATGAAAAGAGTTAATAGCTGGGTCAGAAATAATATAAGGAGCTGGAGAATAAGCACTATTGATTGATATGAGACCGAAAGCGATTTTGCTATATTCATAGCGAAAGCTATTAGAAAGGGATAGAACGGCTCGCGGTGAGGTCCAGTTTTGAAATATTCAATCCATCCTTTTTCCTGAAGTAATCTTCCGGTTGTTTCGTAATTTATAGCATCACAGGAGATATACATATGGGTATTAAAGAAAAGATAGGCCCAATAGAGGAAACATGCTAGGAATGACCAAAAAATAGGCTTTTTATAAAATGGTAAAAGTCTTTTGAGTGATTTTGTATTTTCCATTTATTTTATCTATGATTATTAAGTTATTATAGCTATATATCAGGCTTATTCAACAGGATTTTATTAGAGGTAATTATTCATTTATTTATTATAACTGACGTTGTATAATGTAAACTAATGTCGTTAGGTAACGTCTAAAAAGAAGCAACGCTTGGGTTTGTGTTGATTGATTTTCTGAAAAAAAAGAGCGAATAATGAATGTTTTGGGATTAAATCCTCCGAGTAAATATTCAAAGAATGTAGCAAGAGATCTTCTTTGGGGGTGCTGGTGCAAAGGTCGGCGTATAGCAGGTGTTCAATTCCCCCCCCTACCTTTGATTTATGTCGCCACGGTACTTGAACAAGGTGGACATCAGGTGGATGTGGTTGACGCTCAGGCTCAAGGTATTCCTTTGGGTGAGATTGAGAGAAAGATATCAAATTACGATATTGTATTTCTGATCTCTGCTACTATGAGCTATCAAGAAGATGTCAGTATATTACAAACATTAAAAAAAAAGAACCCTCATTTAATAACTATCATGTTTGGAGCTCATCCAACTTTTCTTCCTAAAGATGCTCTTTCTGACCATTCTGTAGATATTATAGTCCGTAAAGAGGCCGAATTTATTATTAGAGATTTAGTTAATGCTTTGTCTCTCGGTGGTGATCAGTGGAAGCAAATCAAGGGCATAGGCTATAGAGAAGCAGATGAAGTTATCATCAACTCAGACTATTCGTATATAGACGATTTAGATGACTTACCCATTCCTAATCGCAAGTTTTTAGCTAAAAATACTGATTATTATAATCCTATTGTTAAGTATATTCCTTGGACAACTGCTTTGTCTAGCAGAGGATGTCCCGGTAGATGTACTTTTTGTACTTCCTCTTCCTATTATGGGCCCAAATATCGGACTCGGACAGCTGAAAATGTGGTTAGAGAAATAGTAGATTTAACCGAGCAGGGTTTTAATGAAATATTTTATCGGGATGAACTATTTACCTTAGATCGCAAGAGAGTCTTTGATATTTGTCAGATTATAATTGCTCAGAAAATAAAGTTTCCTGGATTTGCAGTGTCAAAGCCAGTACTGCTTCCTATGAGCTGCTAAAGATTATGAAAGAGGCTGGATGTCGCCTGATTC
>JAQTSA010000048.1 GCA_028711575.1 Candidatus Omnitrophota bacterium
TCGTCAGCCTTTTGATAATATCTGTGATAGGGTATATTGTTTTGGTATGCGGAAAACTCAAATTGACGGCAATGATATTTTCGCGGTTAATGAAGCCGCTGATCGGGCGGTTATATCGGCCCGAAACGGTAATGGCCCGTCTTTAATTGAGTGCCGGACTTATCGCTGGAAAAGCCACGTTGGCCCTAAGAGCGATTTGGAATTAGGTACCGCTCCGGGAAAATTCTTAAAACAATGGATGAAGAAATGTCCGATTGAGCGAATAGAGAAGCATTTTGACCAAGAAAATATTATAAGCAAGCCGGAGCGGAAAAAAATTAGTGATGCGATTGATAAAGAAATAAAATCGGCTTTTAGTTATGCCAAGAAAAGTCCTTTGCCGAAACCGAAAGATTTATTTTCCGATGTCATCTCGAAGCTATAAGAAAAAAAGGATAATTTATGCCCTGGACCAAAATACAAGCTGACTCGTATCTAAAGTCTGACCCGATTTTAAAAAAGAAAAAAGGAAGGGTTGTTTCTTATTCTCAAGCCTTATGTGAGGCTTTAGATCAGGCTTTAGAAATTGACAGCCGGGTCTATGTTATGGGGGAAGGTGTTGACGATAGCGGCGGTATCTTTGGAACAACAAAAAACTTGCATAAAAAACATGGCAAAAAAAGAGTTTTCGATCTGCCTTTAGCCGAAAACGGATTTACTGGTTTTGCCGTCGGTTCGGCAATTACCGGAATGCGGCCGGTTCTTGTCCATATGCGGATGGATTTTATGCTGCTTTCAATGGATCAGATTATAAATCATGCCTCAAAATGGCGGTATATGTTCGCTGGAAAGCAGACGGTTCCTTTAACTATTAGATGTATAATTGGTCGAGGCTGGGGTTCTGCCGCTCAGCATTCTCAAAGCCTGGAGAGTTTGTTTATGCATATACCCGGTTTGCGGGTGATTGTTCCTTCCAACGCTTATGACGCTAAGGGACTGTTATTGGCTAGTATCGCTTGTGACGATCCGGTTATTTTCATTGAGCATCGCTGGTTGTATAATATAAAGAGCCAGGTTCCTAAAGAACCTTATATGCTGGCGCTTGATAAAGCGGAAGTTGTTTTAAAGGGAAGTGATTTGACTATTCTGGCTTATTCTTTAATGGTTCATGAGGCTCTTAAAGCGGCGCAGCATCTTAAGAAGAAAGGTGTTAGCGCGGAAGTAATAGATTTAAAGACTTTAAGTCCTTTGGATAAGGAGACTATTTTACGGTCAGTTTCAAAAACTAAACGGGCAGTTGTGGCCAGCCTTGACTGGAAAACTTCCGGGACTTCAGCTGAAATAGCCGCGATGATCAGTCATTCGTTGTTTGATTCCTTAAAAGCGCCGGTAGAACGGGTTGCCCTTTATGATATCCCTACGCCGAGCAGTTATGTTTTAGAGCAAGCCTTTTATAAGGACCATGAAGATATAATTATCGCCGCTATCAAAGTTATGGAGGAAAGATAATATGCTTTCATTAACGGTTATAATGCCGGCCTTAAATGAAGAGGCTAATATCGCTGGTGCGATAGATGATGTTTTATCAAGTTTCAAGAAATTATCTTTGGAGACGGAACTGATCGTTGTTAATGACGGCAGTCGCGATAAAACTGCTGAAATAGTAGAGAAATATACCGCTGTTAAGGACAGTGTCGTTCGAATGATTAGTCACGATAAACCGCAAGGTATCGGAGCTTCGTTTTGGGATGGTGTTCGCTGCGCAAGTAAAGAAGTTTTAGTTATGATCCCTGGTGACGGAGAGAATGATTCGGGCGAGGTTTTCCGGTATTTGCCGTTAATGAATGATGTCGATATAGTCAATCCTTATGTTTTAAACAAAGAAGTAAGAACAAAGAAACGTAATTTTTTGTCATTCCTTTTTTTAAATATTATAAATATGACCTTTGCCACCCAACTTAATTATGCCAATGGTACGGTTATTTATCGAAAAAAAATTTTAGAAGAAATAAGGCCGAAAGAAACCGGTTTTTTTTACCAGGTTGAAGCTTTAATCAAGACAATAAAAAAGGGTTATATTTTTGCTCAAGTTCCTTATCGGCTTTCGGTTCGTCGTCAGGGTATTTCTAAAGCTGTTTCTTTTAAAGCTTTATCCGGGGTTATTGCCGGTTATTTTAGGCTGTTGATACAGATATACTTTTCAGCCGAATACCGTTGTAAAGGGACTTTTGTTGAAGGCTCTAAGACAAAAGAAAGAAAATGAAAGAGGGATTTGAATGAGAGAAGGTGATTTTAGTCAGGACAGAGGGCTGGTTTTGGACGACACAAAAATAGCGTGGCATAAGTCGCGAGTAGAAGCCTGGTTACGCGGTGAGCGGATTGCTCCGATTACGATTGATTGTTCTTTAACCCGGGCCTGTAATTACCGCTGTGTCTATTGTTACAGTACTCTGCAGGAAAATGCAGGTAAAGCTTTAAACAAAGATGTCATTTTTCGGTTTTTAGATGATGCCGCTGAAATTGGGGTTAAGGCCATAAGTTTAGTTTCTGACGGAGAAAGCACTTGCTCGCCGCATTTTTACGACGCGATTATGCGTGGCAAAGCTAATGGCTTAGACATGGCGGTAGGGACAAACGGTGTTTTACTTAAACGGGAAGAATTGCCGGAGATTTTAAAGGCTCTAACTTATCTCAGGTTTAATATTTCTGCCGGTCAGCCAAGCCGTTACGCTCAGATTATGGGTTGTCAAGAATCAGATTTTTACCGGGTATCGGATATTATTCGAGATGCTGTGGATATAAAGAAAAAAAACAATTTTGATGTTACGATCGGTTTACAAATGGTTTTTATGCCTGATTTTGCTGATCAGGTTATACCTTTAGCTCAATTAGGGAAAAAACTGGGGGTCGATTATCTGGTGATTAAACATTGCAGTGATGATGAGCGGGGTTCTTTGGGAGTAAAATACGATAAGTACAAAGAATTTTCCGACGTTTTTCAACAAGCAGAGATGTTATCGGATAAACAATATTTAGTTAAGGTAAAATGGTCTAAAATCATGGCCGGTCAAACCCGAATTTATACCAGCTGTTTTGGGCCGCCTTTTATAGTCCAGTTTTCCGGCTCAGGTTTGGTTGCTCCTTGCGGTATGTTGTTTAATGACCGTTATAAAAAGTTTCATATCGGAAACCTTAATGAAAAGAGTTTTAAAGAAATATGGCAAAGTGACCGATATTGGGAAGTGATGAATTATTTGGCTTCTGATAAATTTAATGCCTGTACCGATTGCGGTTATCTTTGTTTACAGCATAAGGTTAATGAATATCTTTGGAGACTGAAACAAGGTGACTTAATCTTGCAGTCGCCGTTGGGTTTGCCGCCGCAACATATAAATTTCATTTAATTTTTTCAAAATGCCGATTAAAAAAGTATTAATTACAGGTGGTGCTGGTTTTATTGGTTATTATTTGACCAAAGAATTGGTAAAAAGAGGAGTTGATGTCGTAATCTATGACTCTTTTATGAATTACATTCCGCCTTTAGAAAGCCGGTATTCCGCTTATCTTGAGTACCGGCTCAACGATATAAAAAATGACTGTTATATTGTCAGGGGTGACATCCGTAACCGTGGCAACGTTATTCGGGTTCTAAACGAAACAAAACCGGAAGCGATCATTCATCTTGCGGCGATTCCGATTGCAACGGTATCGAATCAGTTTTCCGAAGAAGCGATACAGATAAATTTAAACGGAACAGTTACGCTTTTGGAGTGTATTCGCGCGGTGAGTTCTGTAAAAAAATTTATTTTTGCTTCTTCAAGTTTTGTTTACGGTGATTTCAAATATGAACCGGCTGACGAAAACCACGAAACTTCACCGATTGATATTTATGGCGGCACAAAACTTTCGGGGGAAATATTGACCAAATCATTTGGTAAACGGTATGATATCGATTATACAATTATTCGCCCGTCGGCGGTTTATGGTCCGACTGACGCTAATCGGCGGGTTTCTCAGATACTTGTCGAAAATGCCTTTCTCGGTAAACCGCTGATTATGCATAATAATGGTAATGACCGTGTGGATTTTACCTATGTTGAGGATACGGCACAAGGCTTTGCCTTAGCGGTTTTGAATGATGATTGTCGCCATAAAACTTTTAATATTACCTGTGGAAAAGGCCGTTCAATACGCGAGTTCATCGATATCTTGAGAAACTATTTTCCCGATCTTATAGTAAAAGAGCTTCCCGCGGATGAACGCCGTCCTAATCGTGGCGGGCTGGATATTACCAAGGCTGAAAATGAGTTGGGGTATCAGCCGGCAAATAATCTTGAAAAGGGTATAGCCAAATACGTTGAGTTTATAAAAACGACAAACGTCCTAAAAAAATAAGGCAAAATAAAATGAATATTCCGCTGTGTATACCGATGATTTCTCAAAAAGAGATTGAAGCTGTTCGCTCAGTTTTAGAGTCGGGATGGTTTACTCATGGCCCAAAGACTCAGGAGTTTGAGGAGTCGTTTGCCGATTACATTGGGGTTAAAAGAGCCGTTAGCCTTAATTCCTGTACCAGCGGTCTTCAATTAGCTTTGGAGGCTTTAGGTATCAGAGGTGAGGTTCTCGTGCCGAGTTTTACCTTTGTTGCTTCAGCAAACGCTATTGTTAAAGCCGGGGCTCACCCGGTATTTGTCGATATCGATTACGATACTTGCCTGATTTCGGCTCAAGACGCCATAAAAAAGATAACGTCAAAAACCGAAGCGATTATGGTTGTCCATTATGCCGGACAAAGTTGTGATATGTCGAGTATTTTGGCAATAGCTGATAAATATAACTTAAAGCTAATTGAAGATTCAGCGGAAACGATTGGCGGGACTTATTGTCAGAAAAAGACCGGTTCGTTTGGATTGGGCTGTTTTTCTTTTTTTCCTACCAAGAACATGACTACCGGAGAAGGCGGTATGGTAACTCTTAATGATGACAGTTTAGCCGATAAGATAAGAGCTTATGCCGGTCACGGGATAGAAAAAAGCACCTATTGCCGAGAGAAAGAAACTCAGCCTTGGCATCGAGCGGCTTGTTTTGCCGGGTACAACTATCGGATGAGTGATCTAGCCGCGGCAATAGGTATAGAGCAATTGAAAAAATTGGATTCAATGAATGAATCCCGGCGCAGTAATTCTCAGTATCTTAACTCTCAGTTGGCGCTTGAAGAAATAGACCTTCCTTGTGAGAAAAAAAATTGCCGGCACGTTTATCAAATGTATACGTTAAAACTAAAAACCGTCAACCGGGACGATTTTGTTCTTGGGTTACGAGCCCGGGGAGTTATGGCTTCGGCACATTTTGTTCCTCCAGTTCATCTCCAACCGTTTTACTCAGAGAAATATAATTGTAAAAAAGGCGATTTGCCGGTTACTGAGCAAGTTTCGGAAAGGATAGCCACTTTACCGATGTATCCTCAATTAACTGAAAAAGAATTAGATTATATTGTTAGCTCGGTAAAGGAAGTTTTAAGCCAATTGAAGAAGGAGGGAAAATGTCAGTAGAAAAATATCCTTATGTTGTAATTTTTATACCGGCTTACAATGAAGAGGATTCTTTAGTTGAAGTTATCGCCAAAATAAATAAAAATTACCGGGAAAATAAGCCCAAAGGTTATTGGGTAGATATTATAGTCATTGACGATGGTTCCAGCGACCGGACAGTCGAAGTTTCTGAAAAAGCTGGTGTTAAAAAGGTTATATCTCATATGAAGAATCTTGGCCTTGGCGCGGCGACTCGCACCGGGATCCAGCGGGCTTATGAAATGGGTGCTGATATCGCGGTCAAGATTGATGCTGATTTCCAGCACGATCCTGATGATATCGATAAAGTAATCCGCCCAATATTAGAGGATAAAGCTGATTGCGTTTTTGGTTCCCGGTTAACTGGCGGATTAAAATATAAGATGCCTTTTCACCGGGCTCTGGGAAACCGGTTTTTCAGCAAGCTGGTTAGTGTTTTGACCGGTTTAAAAATTACTGACGCCCAAACCGGTCTTATTGCTTTAGGTAAAAGGTATATAAGTAATTTTGAGATAATCGCCGATTATAATGAGACTCAACAGCTGATAATGGATGCTTGGGGCCGTCATATGCGGGTCATTGAGGTTGATGTTGTCTTCCATAAACGGATGACCGGTAAGTCTTTTATTTCCTGGCGTTATCCGTTTAAAGTTTTACCGACGATTATCCGCCTTTTTGTTCATATCAATCCTTTAAAGGTCTTTATACCTTTAGGCGGTTTTTTTATTTTTCTTGGGTTTTGTCTCGCTCTTTATGTTTTGAGCAATGGAAGCGGTTTTTTTGGTGACACTTCAATATCAATCCTTGTGGTAGGGGGGATTCAGATTATTATTTTTGGTCTTTTAGCTGACCTGATTAGTAAGAATCGCTGATTTTTTATGAAAGTATTACTTCTTAATCCCAGCCTGAGAGAAGAAAATATATCTCATTATAAATCGTCAATTGAAAAGGCAAGAGGCCGGTATCCTTCGTTAGGTTTGCTTTCGATTGCTTCAGTTTTTGAGAGCCTGGGACATCAAGTTAAAGTCTTTGACGTTGATATTGAAAAAAAACATTCTAGTTTTTTAAATTTTTTCGAAGAATATTCTCCTGATATTTTGGGCGTTCATCTTATGACCTGGACTTTTCATCAGGCGAACAATTATCTTAAACAAGCTAAAGAAAAAAACCCTTCAGTAATTACTATCGCCGGCGGAGCAGCTGTTACTTCGATGCCGGATGAAGTTATGAACAACAGCTCTTTTGATTATGGAGTTATTGGAGAAGGAGAAGCAACGATAGTTGATCTGGTAAAAGCGATCGAAACAAAAGCCACGGTTGAAAATATCGACGGATTAATATGGCGCAACAAAAATAAGATTACGATAAATAAACCCCGTAAATACATAGCTAATTTGGACGAGTTGAATTTCCCGGCCAGGCATCTGGTTAATATCAATAAGTACTTTGATGTTTTTACCCGCGCCCGGCGGTTTGCGACCACGGTTACCAGCCGGGGCTGTCCCTACAGTTGTTTATACTGTGACCGGGCTAACCGTATGGGACGGCAGTGGCGGTCTTATTCTAATGAGAAAATTATATCTGAACTGGTCGAGTTGAAATCTGCCTATGGCGTCGGTGAAGTTATGTTTTTTGATGATGAATTTATTGTCGATCGGGATAAGACTATGGATTTATGCTTACGAATAAAGAAGGAAAATTTAAATATTCTCTGGGAATGCCGGGCGCGGGTTGATACGGTTGATTTTGAGCTTCTTTCGGCAATGAAACAGGCCGGATGTTACCGGATCCGTTTTGGCTTTGAGTCTGGAGACGATGGCATTTTAAAAATATTAAAGAAACAGATAACTGTCCGCCAATCTTTAAGCTGTGCCGATGCTGTTAAACGGGCGGGTATTGAAATTTTTGCTTATTTCATGATGGGTTCTCCCGGTGAAACGGTAGACAGCCTAAAAAAAACTAAAGATTTATTATTCGCAATTGACCCTGAATTCGCTGTTTTAAGTAAAGTTATTCTTATTCCCGGGAGTGAACTGTTTGATTTGGCGGTTAGTGAACGGTTTATTCCTTTTGATTACTGGAAAAGTTTTTTTCAGGGTGAAACAGTTGATACGGCGCCGGCGATTTCGACAAAAGATTTACCGGCAGAATATGTCAGCTCTTTTATTGACAGAACAAACCGTGATTTCTTTTTACGCCCGGGATTTTTATTGAAACGGTTATTTTCAATTCGATCCTGGTCTCAGTTTTATCGTCAAGCGGTTATGGGCTACTCACTTTTAAAGGGGTAAGATGAAACCAAAAATATTGTTTATACATCCACCGCTGGTTGTTGATCTAAAATTGCAAAAGGGACTCAAATATCCCCCTTTAGGAGCAGCTTTTATCAGCGCTTATGTTAGAAGTTACGGATATCAGGTTAAAATTTTTGATGGTTGTGTTGAAAAAAAACCTTGGAAAAAACTCGAAAGTATAATCGATTCTTTTTCTCCGGAAATCGTTTGTTTGAGCTTTACTTCGTTACTCGCTGAGAGCGCTTATTTGGCGGCTGAACAAATAAAAAAAAATAATCCGGATATAATTATTCTTGCCGGGGGGTACCACCCTAGCGTTATGGCCGAAGAGGTTATTAAGAATAAGAACATAGATTTTGTATTTGTCGGTGAAGGAGAACAGGCTTTACTGGAGTGGTTAGAAATATATACTGCCAAAGCTAACGATTATTCTTCGATCAAGGGGCTTGTCTACTTTAATAAAGGATTTTTAACTAAAACCGGATCACGGCCGATGCTTGATGATATTGACAGCTTACCTTTACCGGCCTATGATTTGTTGCCATTATCAAAGTATTCGAGTATGGTCTCGACAAGAAAACCCTATGTAACTTTTATCCGCAGCCGAGGCTGTCCTTTTCGCTGTACTTTTTGCGGAGTGCAAATGCTTTTTGGCCGGCGCTACCGCTGCCAGTCTCCGGATAAAACAATTTCTGACATTGAAGAACTTATTTCTAGATTTAAGGTCAAAGAAATTCTTTTTAAAGATAGCGACTTTATGATTGATTTAGAAAATGTCAAAGAATTATCGAAGCGGTTTATTGACCGTAAATTTGACCTTATTTGGTCTTGTAACGCCCGGGTTGATAGGGTAAATAAGGATATTTTGGCGCTTATGTATCGGGCGGGATGTAAAATGATCACCTATGGTGTTGAATCGGGGAATCAGACTATTCTTAATAACTTAAAAAAGGATATAACGATTGCTCAGATCAAAGAGGCTATACGAATAACCAAAGAAGCGGGAATTCTTACCACGGTTAACATTATTTTCGGCTCGCCTGGTGAGACAGCTGAAACCATCACTCAAACCCTTAATTTTGTTAAGGAACTTGATCCTGATTATGGCAATTTCGCTTATCTTACAGCTTTCCCGGGATCGGATTTGTATCAGGATGCTTTGGCTAACGGCTGGTTCATCGGTGGGAAACCTTGTTCTTACGGATATGAACAGTTGCGGCTTAATGCGACTGATCTTTCGGATATTGAATTATCAAAAACCTTGAGTTTTGCGGTTAAGTCTTTTTATCTGCGCCGGGCATATATTTTGAAACGGATAAAAGATATGAGTTTCTCTGATTTTTGCAATAATATTAAAGGCTTTTTCACAATACTTAAAAACTAAGCAAAAGATCATGAATCCTGTAACCTATTTAACCAAGAAACTCCGGGCCAATCAGGCGTTGCCTTTTATTTCCCGGGCCAATGTCCATGTCGATATCGGCTGCGGCCGGGATAAATATTTACTAAAAAGGTCACCTTGTGCGGTTAAAATTGGTTATGACCAGCAGTTACAGACTCCAATAGCCGATAAAATTCCTTTAGAGTCCAAAACCGCCGATTATATTACGATGCTTGCGGTAATTGAACATTTAGAGTTTTCCTCAAAACTAATCAAAGAGTGTTTCCGGGTATTGAAAGATGACGGCCGGTTAATCCTTACTACTCCCAAAGCAAAGGGGTTGTGGCTTATGAAGCTATATGATCCCGGGTTTGCTGCGCGAGAAGGCGATCATTGTTGTCATTTTGACCGTCAATCAATGTCATTTTTGCTGAATGATTTTTTTGATATTGAACATTATAAAACTTTCGAACTAGGTTTTAACCAGCTTTTTGTCTGCAAAAAACGGGAAAAATAAAAAACAATAAATTTAAATGACTTTTTTGTAAGTTTGAGAACCGGTTATGAGTAATAAACTAAAAATTTTCAGCGATTTCCTTTGGTCGAAGAGAAAAAAAATATTGGTTTTATCGATAATCGCTTTGTTGGGTTTTTTGCATTTTCGTAACTTATCTGACGCTGTTTTTATTCAGCCTGATGAAGCCCGGCCGTTTGCTCTTTTAAGAACCGGCCCTTTTCTTTACCTTCTTTGTAGTCCGCTTTACAAGATTTTCCACACTCAATCTTCGATATTTTATTTTGCTGCTTTTTTAGGGTTTGCTAACATTTTTTTATATTACTATATTATCAGAAGGATGACTAATCCGGTAGTCGCTCTTTATTCGGCCTGTTTTTATGCTTTTTTACCGTTTCGTTTTAACTATGTCCGTTTTCTTTATCCGGCAGTTTTTATTGAGTTTTTTGTTTTGGTTTTAGCTATTGTGTTACATCGTGTTTTGATAGAAAAAGAAAAATATTGGATTATTGGCTGTGGTCTTTTGACCGCTGTTTTACTTTACATTCATCCGTTTATCTACGCTTTGATCTTATCGATGCTGGTTTCGCTTATTATCTTTGGCTGGCCTCAGCTTAAACGACGGCCAAAAAGTTATTTTTTAGGTTTGGCTCTTTGGTATCTATTGAGTTTTTTAGCGGGATATCTTGTTTTAGAAAAGATTTTACTTTATATTAATCCCGGATATTCTTTTACGGAAAAACTTTTTATATTCCATGACCGGGTAATTGAGGGCATAGTCAAAGATGGCAACACTTTAAGCCTTTTTTTTAGAATTATGTGGCAGTTCATTGTTTTGTCATGGTGTTCAGTTATCCGTAATAGTTTACTGATTATCAGCTGGTTGGCCGGTCTTTTTTTTATTTTTAAAAAAAGAGAGCCTAATCTATTATTTATTGTTAGTTTTGGTTTCTTGGGAATTGGATTCTTTTTTCTTTTTTCTTTTTTTAAAATGCATGAAGTTTACGATCGGCATCTTATCTGGACCGGCTTAGTTCTTTCTTTTTTGTCAGGTTATTCTTTGTACAGTTTCTTAGGCTTTTCTCAAAAAACAAAGAAAATCGTGATGATAGTTTTTTCTTTTTTGATTATTCTAATGGCTTTTAAGAATTATCAAATAACAGTTGAGACTTTTAAAAATGATCAGATAAAGGCCTGGTTTAAACAAAGAAATATTCCTAAAAAAAGAGTTTTAACTTTTCTTAATTTATACAGTTTGGGAGATAAAGACGGCAGGTCTTTTCCTCCGGTTTTTTTTAAGGATGACCGTTATCATATTCTTTGGCCGCTTATTCTTAATGCTTATCGCAAAGGATTATTTGATTATATTATTCCTTCCGGACTTGGTCTTTATGCCGAATTGGCTGAAGATGATATTTTTTTAAAAAACGTTTCTCCTTTATCTTCTTGGGAACATCCTTATACTGAATTCAAACATCGTTTTTACCTTCTCCGTGATAAGAACGAAAAAAAAATATATATAAACATTTACCGTTTGGCCGACGTTTTTTCGGAGTCTAACTATTACGCGATTCATGCCGAGACTGACAGTGAATAAAGGCTAAGGAGTCGAAATAATTATGAAGTCTAAGACGATATCTAAGAAATATGAGTTATTGATTGTTTTTTCTGTTTTTCTGATTTTTGTCATTAGCTTAAAGTCATTACTTATTTCCAATCAGCGTATGGTTGGCCATGACAGCTTATGGTATTACGGTTCAATCCATTATTTTTTTAATTCTCTTTCTCAGGGGGTTTTCCCTTATTGGGACGCTTATGACTATTGCGGCCAGCCTTTTTTTTATAATGTTGGGATATCACGGGTTTTTGAATTTCCCTCTTTACTTTTAATCTGTATTAATAGCTTTTTGAAAGGTTCTTTTTTGAGCCTTTACCATTGGGACATTGTTTTCCGGCTAATGATAATATCCTTTGGTGTTTACAAATGTTTTCAACAAACAAATAAATATGCCTTAAGCAGTTATATTATTCTTATCTCTTTTTTGTTTTCGTCTTTTAGCTATGTTTCAATGTGGCAGCCTGGGGTTCTTACTTCTTTTATTTGGACGCCTTATGCTTTATGGTTTCTTTTGCGGCTTACAAAACGTATTTCTTTTTATAATATGGTTGGCTTTTCTCTATTTTGCGGATTTTCAGTCACAAGTTATCAGGCCGGCTATACCCTTACTTTTATAAGTTGTTTCATCTTAAGTTTTTTTATTAACCGGCGAGCTTGGTTGTTAAATCTTTTTTCCAGCAAAGTTAATCGGACGATTGTCTTTTTGGGCTTATTGATTGTTTTAGCTTTGTCGTTGCAGGCATTTGCTTTGTTCCTCGAACGTGATCAAGTAGTCCCTTTATTGCGTCAGATGGAAAATCGAACTGCGGTATCAGGATTTTCGGCTCAAGATACCCGCGGTGGTCATTCCATTAAATTAGCCACTTTTACCGGCTTGTTTGTCCCTAAAGTTAGCTCAGAGTATTGGCGAAAACTTTCTTTTTTTAATGAAGTGCCGCTGTATATCGGTATCCTACCGATTTTTTTGGTCCTTTTAGGGTTAGTCTCGGCTAAAAACAGTTTTAAAATCAATTTTATTATTATTCTCGGTGCGGTTATTTTTCTTATGACCGGCGGGATTCGTTTTCTCGGCCGGTTCGGAGATATTCTGTTTCCTTTTTTAAAATACGCTCAGCATATGCAGCTTTTTGGCCCTTTTTTCATTTTTGTTTTGATGTATTTTTTGGGTCAAGGATGTGATAGCTTAATCGATAGGTATAAAAATGCAGATTAACGATAGCTTATATTTCCCACTGTTTCTTGAAACTATTCTTCTTTATTTGGTTTTATTTTTCATTATTTTTTTATTTATCAGAATAACAAAAGTTAAACGGCCGGCAGGCTTTAGTGTTATCATTTTTGTCGCGGTTATTTTTTTAGATTTATTGTTTTTTTCTCGTCAGATAATTCCTCAGGTTACCTGGGAAAGGAAAAATATACCTTTTAATGAAGGAGTAAATCCTTTTAGGTTTTTTAACCA
>JAQTSA010000049.1 GCA_028711575.1 Candidatus Omnitrophota bacterium
TAATGGTTCAATGAATGTTCCGAATTTACCAGCATAACTATTATTAAGCTGATGTAAGGCAGCAGCTTCTTTAGACAAGTTATTATTGGAATGATCAGGAAAAGTGAAAGCTGCCCAAACGACTATTGATAAAAAAAGAATCGTCGTTCCGGCTTTTTTAAGATATAACCAGCCCCGCTCCCACATTTTAAGTAGCAACCCCCTAAAAGTTGGAATACGATAAGGCGGCAGTTCCATTACAAAATGAGTCGTCTCACCCTTGAAGACAAAACGTTTAAGGACATACGCCGAGGAAAAAGCGACTAAAATACTTAATGCGTACATTAAAAACATAATATTGGATCCCTGTTCTCTCGGGAAAAAAGCGGCAATAAACAAGGCAAAAATCGGAAGTTTAGCCCCACAAATCATAAATGGCGTTACCATAACTGTTATTAATCTGTCACGTTTGTTTTCTAGGGTACGAGCAGCCATGATTCCCGCAACAGCACAGCCATTAGTTGAAATCATCAGCGGCAAAAAAGATTTACCACCAAGCCCAAACTTGCTCAAAAGCCTGTCCATAACAAAGGCTGCTCTGGCCATATAACCGCTATCCTCAAAAAAAGCTATCGCTAAAAACATAAATAATATTAAGGGAAAAAAGCCAAGCACTCCGCCGACACCGTTTATAATACCATCAACAAGAAAAGACTGTAACAGACCGCGAGGAAGGATCAGTAATACAAAATTTCCTAAAAGATCAAATGTTTTACCAAATAGATTAACCAAAGGAGATGAGACCATAAAAGTAAACTCAAAGATAAGGTACATCACCAAAGCAAAAATCGGAATACCAAAAAACCGGCTTAAAACGATCTGATCTATTTTATCGGACAGATCATGACGCCGTTCAACCGAACTGATGTGAACAGCTTCAGTGCAGGCGCCACTAATAAAACCATAGCGACGATCAGCGATAATGATTTCCGGCTGATCTCCAAAATGAGCTTTTAAATGCTTACGACTTTTTTCGACTTGTTTGAAAGCCTCTTCAGCAACAAAAGATTTTTCAATTATTTCTTTGACCGATGAATCATCTTCAAGAAGTTTAATAACCAGCCAGCGTAAAGATACTCGGTTCAAAAGCTGTTGGTCTTTACTAAGTATTACACCTAAAGCTGAGATCTCTTCATTGACCTCTGGTCCATAATCGACATTCTTTTTAGGTAAGCTTATCAAACCTTCATAAACTGTAACCACCTTGGCCAGAAGTTCATTTGTCCCTACGGATTTAGTCCCCACAGTCTCAACAATCGGCAGACCTAATAGTTTCGACAACTCATCGTAATCTATATTTTGTCCGTTTTTAGAGGCGATATCACTCATATTAAAAGCAAGGACCATCGGCAAATTGAGCTCCATAAGCTGAGTGACCAAATAAAGGTTTCGTTCCAAATTAGAACAATCGACTATCCCAACAATCACATCCGGTTTATCCTGAATAATATAATTTCTGGCGACGACCTCATCTTCGGAATGCGCCGAAAGACTATATGTTCCCGGCAAATCAACAACAGTTATATTATAATTTTTATAGACAGCTGTACCTTCTCGCTTCTCAACCGTTACTCCAGGATAATTACCGACATGCTGACGAGCTCCAGTCAAATTATTAAAAATAGTCGACTTGCCGGAATTGGGATTACCAGCCAAAGCGATAGTTAGCTTCTTACGGTTCAACAAAGAGCGATCTTTTACTCTTATTTTCCCAGCCATTTCCCGGCCAATAGCCAATCTTGTTCCTTTTACCAAAACAGTTATCGGTCCACTGCCTGAATTTTGCAGAACTTTTAGACGTTCACCGGGAATAAGGCCCATATCAGTAAGCCGCTGAACAACTTGACGTCCGCCGCTAACAGACTGAAAAACGACTTCCTGATCTGGTTTTACCTCTATCAACTTATACATTTTTAACCTCTAAAACAGTCTTGGCCGATTCTAAAACCTTAAACCACTTGTTTTTTATAGCTTTATCTGTAGCAAAAAAATTAATAAATTTTGTTAATTTTTCCACAGTTTGCCGGCTAAGGTTATGCTCAATCCGACAAGCCTCGCTTTCAGCAATTTGCTGATTGACAGCTAAAACATCCTTCAAGAAAGCTATAAGAACATCGTGTTTGCTTTGAGTCTGAATGGCGATTTCCCGGCCCCGTTCAGTAAGTTCAACTTGACTATAAGGACTTTTTTTAATCAAATTTAATTTCTTAAGTTTGCCCAGAGTTTCGCTCACCGTTGGTTTAGAAACTCCCAATTTTTTACTTATTTGACTAACTCGAGCCTGGCCATCATCTTCAAGAAGCTGACCGATGACTTCTAAGTAATCCTCCATAATAGGCGTAACTTGTTTTTTGTTTTTCACGATTTTCATTATTGACTTAAAGCAATAGCGCTTATGTTAGGCTAACCTAACATATCACCGAATGATTGTCAATCTATTTTATTTTTAAAAGGATTAAGTCTAGTCTTTTAAAGGAATATAGAGTTCGGCTGTTGGGTTGCGCCTGTAACCATGTGCCATAAATCGCCGTGGCGGTTGACTTGTTTACAGGTTCCCACAGCCATGGCTATTGGAACATGGATATATTTATCATTAGCAAAACCGACTAAGACATTAGTCCTTCCGCTAATTGCAGCATGTACAGCATGACGCCCCAAGAACAGACAATAAGCCGAATCAAAAGCATTAGCAGCAACACTTCTTAAAGAATAACTGGGATCAAAATATTTGACGTTTACTTCAATCTTTTCGTTTTCGAAATAACTGGTTATCGCTTCTTTCAAATAGAGTCCGATATCTTTCAATCTAATGTTTCCGGAAAGATCGACCCCAAGTTCCCCGCCAATCAAATCCTGGCCGGCACCTTCGGCAACAACTATCACTGCATGTTGTTTTTCTTTTAATCTTTTTTTTAAAACAGCTAGCAAACCGCCCGAACCTTCCAACCGGAACCCGACCTCTGGAATAAGACAATAATTTACATTAATATCTGATAAAGTCGCATGACAAGCAATGGAACCAGAATGACGGCCCATAAGTTTTATCAACCCTACCCCGTTAGGAGCACCTTTAGCCTCGATATGAGCACTTTCGATAATACGGTATGCAGCTTCTACCGCAGTTTGAAAACCAAAAGATAACTGGATATAGTTAATATCGTTATCAATCGTTTTAGGTACGGCAACAATCGATATATCGAGATTATTGTCTTTTATATATTGAGCCAAAGCCTGAGCTCCACGCAAAGTCCCATCTCCACCGATTGTAAAAAGTATTTTTATCCCGTAATCTTGTAGAGTTTGAACCATCTCGGCGATATCTTGATTACCCCGGCTGGAAGACAAAATAGTTCCGCCTTTAGTATGGATTTCATCTACTACTTCCAGATCAAGCTTCAACGGGGGGAATTCAGAAGATTTAGTTAGTCCTTTATAACCGTAACGGAAACCGTAAATGGTTTTAACCCCATAATCAAACCATAAACTGTTAACAATACTTCTAATTACATCATTTAAGCCCGGACAAAGGCCGCCGCAGGTTACGATGCCACAGGCAATTTTCTCAGGATCAAAATATATCGACTCCCGCGGACCGGCCAACTCAAAAAACTCAACACCTTGACCTTGGGCAGAAGTTGAGATCTCACTGAACAAAGTTTGATTTATCGAACCATCGGCATCATCGATAAAACTGATATAATCAGTACCGATCAAAGGTGATGGATATCGAGCTTGGCCTAAAGTCTCAACCGGAACAATATTGTACTTAATTTTCAACTCCTTCCTGTTAGTTCAAAAAAAAATTATTATATTCCTGCCGTCTTACCATCGCTGCACCTTCGACACACCCCATAAAACTGAATAAGGTGATTGGTGATTCTAAAATTATATTTTTTAGACAAAGCTTTTTCGGTCTTTTTAAGCAATTCAAGCTCCTGATCAATAAAATCGGTATAATTGAGCACCTTACCACAACCGGTACAAACTAAATGATGGTGATGATTATCTCCCTGAATACCTTGCCCCAACTCATAGCGTGACCTGCGATCGC
The DNA here is from genome assembly GCA_028711575.1 of Candidatus Omnitrophota bacterium. Taxonomy (GTDB): domain Bacteria; phylum Omnitrophota; class Gorgyraeia; order Duberdicusellales; family 4484-171; genus JAQTSA01. The sequence goes on from JAQTSA010000049.1 coordinate 4,091, forward strand.
CAAAGTCATATTTAGATACTAAGCCAATCTCAACAAGGAGCTCCAAAGTTCTATAAACACTTGAAAGGCCGACTTTAGGGGCCAGCTTATAGACTCGCTGATAAATTTCTTCGGCACTTAAATGGCTGTCGGTATTCGATAAAACATCCAATACCGCTTGACGAGAAAAGGTCAATTTATAACCAAGTCCTTTAAATCTACCGCACCACCAATTATCTTTTTTGCCACAGCGTCTTTGCATTATTAAAAATAAATAAAATTATTTGCCATTCCTTTTCAAAGGTTAACATATCTTCGTTGTACCGTCAATTATCTATTTACTTATTAAAGAGAAACCGACAAATCAATAACTTACGATTTCTTACAGCAAAACATTTTCGCATCAAAACCATAACGTCCGGAACCTATAAAAATCAGACTAACAAAAACAAAACAACTTTCTATTGCATGTGATGCACCGATTAATCCATCACCTTTATTTAAATGGAAAACCGCAGCAACCATCATCGTAAAGCTAAGAAAAGCCGCTGTTGGACGTGTTAAAAATCCAAAAGCTATCAGCAACCCGCCAAGCGACTCAGAAATAGCTGCCAGAAACCCCCAGAATTCCGGAAAAAAAGTCACGCCTAAATTAGCCATCGCCATCCCAAGTTGATTCCAGGTTTCTGTTCCGCCTAAAAGCTTAGGATAACCGTGAATAAAAAACATAAAACCAATACCGACCCGTAAAATCAAAATACCAAAATTCATATAGCCGTCTCCTGACTTCACCATAACAATCTACCTCCCTTTAATAACCCTTTAACCATACCAATTTTGTTTTTAAAGGACTGAGCTCGAAATATACACATCAAATAATGAAGAAAAATAACACAAGGTCCCCAAGCGTCTTCGCCTAAGATCTTGCCGCAACCCTGACCTTTGCCGATCGGAATAACATATCCTAAATCAACCGGCTTAAATGACTTTAAAGGCCAACGTCTAATACTTCTAACTAGATTATCAGATATTATTTTCCCCTGAGCTACCGAAAACTGCACTCCCATTCGTAAAGGAAAACCGTGATAGTCAAAACTGGCAGCATCGCCGCCGACAAAGCAGTATTCATTAACTTTTAAAAATTGATTTACTTTTATCCGCGACTGAGGATCAGATTTAAGATTAAGTTTATCTACAAATTCAACCCCCCGGACACCAGCCGTCCATAAGACTAAAGACCGGCTTAAGGTCTCACCGTTAGAAAGAAAAACCGTTTCATCAGAAATATTATCCACCGAAACGCCAAATATCATTTCTACTTGAAATTTTCTTAAAGCGTTCAAAGCATAACGGCCCATCCACTGTTCCAATCCCGGAAGAAGAGCTTGCGACCGTTCAATTAGAATTACGCGTTTTTTTAAATTAATTGACTTTAAATACCTCTTAATATTTGCCGCGGCTTCAACTCCGCTATATCCGCCGCCAACGATAACGCAACAATCATAATCTTCGCTGGCAATTTTGTCGGCAAAGCCAAGGGCATCAGTTAAATCATTGAGTTTTGAACTATTGTTTTCGATTGTCTGGTTACCGTAAAAATTAGTTTCGCTTCCACTGGCAATGACAAGATAATCATAATCGAAAGAACCGACTTTAGTGATAACCTGGCGCTGTTCAAAATCAATCGATAAAACCTCTGAATTAGTAAAAGAGACTCCTTTGCTTTGACATATCTCCGGTAAAGAACAAGATATATAATCAGGACTAATCAAGCCAGAAAGGACATCCGGCAAACACGGTAAAAAATCAAAGGAAGTCTTTTTATCGATAAGTCTAAGGACCAAACGGTCCTTATGCCAAAGCAGTCTATTTAAAACCGTCAACCCGCAAAACCCTCCGCCGATAATAATAACTTTTTTCATACCAAAATGTCTAATAATAGAACAACACCAACAATATTTTGAGTAAGAATCGTCAATCGTGACGAAACTACTAGTTTTGCTTTTAGATTATAATCATTCTTTAAAATCTTTGCTGCCTTGATAATTATCACCACAGTCAATAAAGAAACAAGAGAAATCTTACTTGAATAACCGGCAAAAAAAGAAAAAAGAATAGAAAGGAACCCTAAACTGGCAATCAAATAGTAACCGATAAACGCTTTATTGATCGGAAAAAGATTGACTAAATTTAATTTGCCGGAGCATTTATCGGTATCATAATCAGGGATTTGATTAGAATAAAGAATCAATGCGGTAAAAAACCCAAAAGGCAAAGAAAGGATGAAACTCCCCTTTTCAAGGAAGATACCGCTTTGAATAAAGTAAGCGCCGATAACAATTGCCGGACCAAAAAGAAAAAAGATAATCAATTCACCGAAATAATGATAAGAAAACTGAAATGGCTTATAGGAGTAAGCTAATCCTAAAAACAAAATTACAAAATAAGAAAAAAGACCAGTAAAGTCTTCTAAAACAAATGATAAGCCTAAAACTGAAAAAAAAGCCAAAGCAAAGAACAAAAGTGACATTTTAAAATACCAACTTTCCTTTAAAAGGCCTTCTTGAATCAATTTCGACCCTCCAAAAAAACCATAAAAGGTCTTATCCTGCCAATCAGCACCGCTTTTAGAATCGGAATAATCGTTTATCAGATTAGCGCCAAGATGAGTAAAAACAACCGAAATCAGACCAAGCAAAAACGGTAAAAAAGAAAAACGGTTTTTAAAAATAAATGAACCGTAGAAATAAGGCAAAACACTTGCCGTTAAAAAAGGAAGCCTTAAAGCTCTTGCTAAATTTTTAATTTTCAAAGGCCGATAATCCATTTAATCCAGCCAAATCGGCTGTGTCTTTACCTATTTGATACAACTACGTCTTTATGCTACCATAAATCGATGTATCAGCAAATAAAAACAAAACTCGATCAAGAATTGGAAAGTTTTGTTAATCAGATCGAAAAAAAGTATTCTCTAAACAAAATATCCTTAATCCTTAGCGAAACACTCAGAGAATTTCTTCTCAGCGGCGGCAAACGCCTCCGGCCATTTCTTTTAATAACAGCTTTTAACGGTTTTTCAAAAAAACAAGTTCCAGGATTATACAAAACGGCTCTAGCCAGCGAATTACTCCATAATTTCATACTAATTCACGACGATATAATCGACAACTCCGACTTAAGAAGACAAAAACCATCAATCCATGAAATCTTTAGAAAAAAGATATCGGCTTACAAAAACCCTAGATTCAACGAAAAAGATTTAGCTTTATTGGCCGGTGATATTCTCTATGCTCTGGCGATAAGAACCTTCCACTCGATTAAGGTTGACTGTCGTCTCAAACAAAAAGCCCTTTTAAGATTTACCAAGGCTGGGGTAAATACCGGTTATGGTGAATTTAAAGAACTTTTCTGGAGTTTAGAAACAATTGATAAAATATCTGAAAAAGATATATACGCAGTCTATGATAATAAGACATCGCTTTACTCTTTCTCGGCGCCACTAACTAGCGGAGCTATTTTAGCTGGTGCAAAAAAAGGACAAATCGATTTACTTCACAAGCTAGGATTATTATTAGGCCGGGCCTTTCAGATAGAAAACGATATCAAAGGATTGTTTGATAAAACTCCTGGTAGAGAAAAGAATCCTTCAGATGACCTGATGGGATCAAAAAAAACACTTTTGATCTGCAAAGCCTATAAAGAATCCAAAACCAAAAATAAAAAATTAATCGAGAAAACGCTACGAAAAAAGAGAATAGACCTAACAGACTTATTTCGTATCCAAAATATAGTAAGGCAAACCGGATCATTGGATTATGCTCAAAAAAAAATAAAGGACTTGATCAATGATTCCCTTGGCCTTATTGATAAATCAGGTCTTAGAAATAAAGCTCAGCTGATAGAATTCTGCAAAAAATCGCTAAGCCTTTAGAACAAAAAACTAAATCAAAAGTCTCTTTGAGCTAACAACGATAGAAATTATTCCGGCAACAATATCAGCGACCAATAAACCGGCAAAGATACCGATTAATCCACCAAGAATAGAACCCAGATAAGCAAAAGGGATAGAAAGGATAAACACTCTTGTTATATTAAGAAAGGAAGAATAAAAAGGCTTATTTACCGCATTAAACACCGAAGATGTAATCATTGCGATTGAACGAAGACCATAGCCTAAAGACCGAATAAGAAGATAATGGGTGATTATAACTGATACTAAAATGTCCTTCGAAAAAGTATTACCTAAAAATTCAGCCAACACAAGAATAAGTACAAAATTGCAAACACCCCATAAAAGAGAAAATTTATTGGTGAGACTTAGCGAAGTTTTTATCCGATCTAACTTACCGGCACCCCAGTTTTGGCCAATAAAAGGTACAAGGGCCGTTGATAAAGCCATAATCAGAATAAAAACAAACATCTCAATCCGCATTGCGGCCCCCAAAGCAGCCACAGCCCTTGGACCATAACCGGAAACAAGCCGAGTAATCACCGCCATACCCAAAGGAAGCAGGATATTAGCAAAAGACGATGGAACAGCAATATAAAGGATTCTCTTAGCTGAATCAATAAGCTGTGACAATTTAGGTAGAGTGATAATTATAAGTTTCTCCCTAAAATACAAAATCAGTATAGAAAAGGTAAAGGCTGATGCCCGGGAAATGACAGTAGCTAAGGCCGCTCCCTGCAAGGTTAAGCGAGGAAACCACCCCCACCCAAAAATCAAAAGCGGATCTAGAACTATATTAATAAGAGTTGAGATTACCATGATAAGACCGGGATAAAAGGTGTCACCGCAAGCGCGTATAGCATTGTTACCAACCATCGGAATCACTACAAAAACGGCCCCGATATACCATGTGACCATATACCGCTTAATAAAAGGAAGAATTTCCGGTGTTGCTCCCAAAGCTTTAAAAACAGGATCTAAAGTCAATAACCCTAAAGTCGAAAAAACAATAACCGAAAACAAAGAAATCATAAGGCTGTGAGTAGTAAGCCTTCTGACCTGATTAATATCACCGGCTCCGATTGCCCGAGAGACTACCGAAGCCGTAGCCACCCCAAGTCCAAGAGCAATACCAGTAATAAACATGACTACCGGTAAAGTAAAGCCCATCGCCGCCAATTCTACCGTTCCCAGGCGGGCGACAAAAAAGGTATCGACCAGATTAAAAAGCACCATTGAAAGCATGCCAAAGATCATCGGGACAGTCATCCGGAAAAGGTTGGAACTTACCGACCCTTGAGTCAAGTCATTATTTGATTTCAAGACATAGCCTTTCATCTTTGTTTGGTCAACTATTGTTCTGTTTTTTGTTAAGCCTCAATCGCCTCGGCCGATTTAAAATTTATCAGCAAGTTATAAAGATGTATTATATCAGGGATATTTTTTTTGGTAAGATTTTATCTGATTAAATTTATTTAAATTTCTCAAACCAATTTATGATGATCGGATTGACATTATCTTTATACTCATGGCCAAGCCCGTTTATCCGACGGATCGAAACATCATAACCAAATTCAAGCAGACGTTTATAGGCATAATCACTGTAACCAATAGAAAGAAGATTATCATCAATACCATGAACGATCAATACCGGGATATGCTTTGTCGGAGAATTACTTAAAGAAACAACTCCGTCTTCTTCCAGGGTCTTAAACGGTCCGGAAAAAGGGGCAATAGCCCTAAAAACTTCATAATTGTTTAACCCCAGACAATAAGTCAAACCGGCCCCGGCAGAAAAACCAGTCAAAAAAACCCGTTTAGAATCAATGGAATATTCTTCTTCAATAGCATCGATCATCCGCAAAATATCGTTACCTTCGTTATAATACCAATAAGCGCTATCCCTAGAATTAGGACAGGCGATCAAATAGCCTTTTTTATCCGCAAGGTCAACAAACCGGTCAATCATCACATTCCCTCTGCCGGTTGAAGGATGAAGGGCCACAATTAAAGGCCATTTTTTTAGAGAATCATATTCTTTTGGCAGATAAAGATAATAAACTGATTTTTTTATTTCTTTTTTTATTATTTGAGATTCAGCCGAAAAGAAAAAGAAAAAAAAAGCAAAAAAAAGATAAATATACTTTTTTATTTTCTGCACACAAAGACTCCTTTTGAAAAAATCTGATATTGGCCAGTTAGCATCCTAATAAGTATATTTTGAATATATACCCTCAACTCTGGATTGTCAATTTACTATCAAGAAAAAAATAACCGGGGCGAAAACCCCGGTTATTTTTAAAAAATCTCAGATCAATATTAATAGATCCTTAAGAATCTACACAAACTTCAAACTACTTTTTTTTCGCTTTAGCCGCAGTTTTAGATGCCGCTTTGGGCGCCACTTTTTTAACAGTTTCTTTTGCTGGTTTCTTACATCCTGAACAAGCTTTTTTGGCCATTAGACCCCCCTTTTTGATGAGCTAAATATATTATAAATTACTCGCTATCCCAGGTTTCTGTTTCAGGAAAGTTTTTTTCATCAATGCTTTGGTCGCTATAATCATCGATTGAAGAATCATCGTAATCCTCTAGACCATTATCATTTGATGAAAAATCAAATTCATAACCCACCATCCAAACTGAACCGGCTTTATCTATTACCTGAAAAATAACCTTATCTCCTTCGATAAAGCCGACATCATCCATTACTTCGTTCTCAACAAATATCTTTTGACCATCGATAGTCACAAAACTCTCATTTTCATTCGATACAACACTCTCAATAACCCCGCTGATAGACCGAAGGCCATCAGAACCCATGTCTTGAGCATTCAAAATCAATGGGAAGAGGAAAAGAGCACAAAAAAAAGATAATATTTTTCTCCTAAACATAGATTCTCCTTGCTTAAACGCCTTGCGTTTAGTCTTCATATCCCATATAATCACTGTTTTCATCATCAAGCTTAGAATCGTCATCATCATCATCGACTTCATCTTCGCTGTCAAAATCATCGTCATCAGAAATTTCAACTTCTTTGAGCCGCAAAGGTTTGGTTTCGATTACTTTTAAATCAGCATAACATTCAGTACAATAGATAAGTTCACCTTTATCAAGATCTTCACCAATCGAAAACAATTCTCCGCAAACTGGACACTTCTCTTTCATTTTGACCTCCTAAACTTAAATTAATTAATAATCCCCAATAAAAAGAATAATGAACGAAAATTAATTATATTTTTTTACGCCTTCCTCTATTCCGCACCTCCTTCTTGTCCTCCTGAAAAACAACTAGTTGGGAAAACTGAGACACAATGAAATCGACTAACTGCCGCTGCGGGCTATCAGGATTGTTGTTTAAACGATAATATACTAGATTACCTTCCCGGCGATCAACTACAACCCTTAACATTCGTAAATTAGCGAGATGCTTGGAAACCGTCGGCTGAGTCGACTTGATCAAAGAACAAATATCTTTGACAACCAGTTCCCGGTTACTTAAGGCATTGATTATTCTCAACCGCTTATCATCTGCACAAACTTTCAACAACTGTCTCAAAGTCTTTAAATTCATCGATTATCCTTAGCTAGCATTGATATTTTAAGAGAAGAAAGATCACTGGATATTAACTCAAAAAACTGAAAAATTTAAACATTCCTTTATTCGCATATACCCATAACATTATATATCACTCGAAAAACTCACTGTCAATATTTTATTTTAGTTTTTGTTTTTTATGACCAAAAACGGACAAAGCCGGAATCTTTTATTAGATTCCGGCTTTGTTTTATTACTAATCCTGACCTTCTTTTAGGCTTTAGCGATAGCAACTTTAGCCATATCATCACTGGCTCTTAAGATATTTTTTGCCACATCATCATCCACATCGGTAATATAGGAAACGCCTGTTTCTTTTTCGGTTTCCCGATTAGCAGAAAATATCTCGTTGCGGGAGATTTCTGAAAGATTAAACTTTCTTGCCCCGGCCATAAGCTGCTGAAGACCAGCAGAAAGTTTATCAGCCAAAGTACAAGCGGCAATCGCTCCAAGAGGAATATTTTTCATTTCACTCTTGCCGACTTTTTTCTGAACATCATAATAACCGGCGAAAATCTCTTCCGGTTTGGTCCCATTTTCCTTTACTGCTGTCGGAAGCTCATCCCAATGTCCATTAACTTTTTCTTTTATTGATTTATCTAAAGCACCAGCGATATTTGCCCCGAGATAACCAGGAATCATAAGCGACCGCCCCATACAAACAAGTTTAGTAAACGGCGCGCCTAAGGCAAGAGCCTTGAAGATATGATCTTCCCTGACTAGTCCTCCTGCAAAAGCCATGTCAACAACCCGAGTACCTTGGGCCTTAAGGAGAGAAGCATACTCATAAGCTTTGGAGTGCAAGTACAGAGACGGTACACCCCAAGTTTCCATCATATTCCAAGGACTCATTCCTGTCCCTCCGCCAGAGCCATCAATAGTCAATAAATCCAGCTTGGCAGCAGATGAATACTTAATTGCCATAGCAAGAGCCTGCATACAATAAGAACCGGTTTTTAAAGTAATCTGTTTGTAACCTAGCTTGCGTAAAAAAGCAACCGATTCCATAAAT
>JAQTSA010000184.1 GCA_028711575.1 Candidatus Omnitrophota bacterium
CCTACGGTTTGGATTGACGCTTTTGGCCAGATTTTTTTTACCTTAAGCCTTGCTTTTGGAATCATGATCGCTTACGCTTCGTATTTGCCTAGTAAAAGTCAGATTGTCCGTGACGCTTTTTTAATTGGCATCATAAATTGCGCTTTTTCTCTCTTTGCCGGGTTTGGCGTTTTTTCTGTCTTAGGATATATGGCTCATAATACCGGCCTTAAATTTGATGAGGTTATTACTCAGTCGATTGGGTTAGCCTTTGTCGCTTACCCAAAAGCGATTAGTATGCTTCCCTTTTGTTCGAAAGTTTTTGGAATGATTTTCTTCGGTTCGCTCGTGATTGCCGGGCTGTCTTCTTCAGTTTCGATTATTGAAGCCTTTGTTTCGGCGGTCATTGATAAGTTTCGTTATCCACGAAAAATAGTTGTATCAGTTATTGTTGTTTTTGGCTTTTTAGGCAGTATCGTTTTTGCCACTCAAGGCGGCCTTCTCTGGCTTGATATCGTTGACCATTTTCTTATGAGTTACGGGTTAATCGTTGCCGGGATATTTGAATGTCTTTTTGTCGGATGGATTTTTAAAGCTAATCTTTTAAGAAACCATATTAACCATCACAGCAGCTGGAAGATCGGAGCTTGGTGGGACTTTTTGATCCGTCTGGTTATTCCGGCGGTTTTAGGATTTATTCTAGTTACAGCGTTTACCGAAGAGATAAAGAATGCCTATGGAGGATATTCCTGGCTGGCGATAGTTCTTATTGGCCGGGATTGGCTGTTATATACCTTATTTGCCGCGATAATCGTATCCGGCTATTCCTGGCGGACAGATCAGCCGACTAAAATAACTTCCTGATCTATTTTTAATGAGAGAGTTTCCTTATGAAAAGAAAAACATTTTTTTTCATCGCCGGTTTTTTTATTTTAGTTTCATTTTTTCTGGTCGCGACTTATTTTCAGTCTCGCCAGTATTACCAGCGTAAACAGTCGTTTGTCTTAATTGAAAAAGCCTTAAACTCCTTAGCTTTAGAGTTTTTTGGCCAAACAGCTATAATCGTCGCTGACCTAAAGTATCCGGACTTGGCGGTGTCAATTAATCCTGATAAACCATTTGTCGCGGCAAGTTTGATTAAGCTGCCGATGCTGACTGTTTTAGCTGATGCCTTAAAACAGAGTATTTTATCGTTAGACCAAAAAGTGGTTGTAAGAAGAGCCGATATCACCGGCGGTTCGGGCGTTCTTAAAGCTAAAAAAACGCCGATTGAACTGAGTCTTTATGATTTAATAAGTTTGATGGTAACTAAAAGTGATAATACCGCGACAAACAAAATTATCGATTTGCTGGGGTTTGACTATATCGCTGATAAATTTCAAGCACATCAGTTAAACGGCTCGATTCTATCAAGAAAAATGATGGACTTTTCTTCCCGGCGAAAAGGGATTGAAAATTTTATTACCGCGACTGACGCCGCGGCCGTTTTAAAGCGCCTTTATACGCCGGGTTTAAATGATCAGGCTTTTTCTGAACTGATGATTGAGTTTTTAAAAAATCAAAAAGTGAGAGACCGTCTGCCGAGATATTTGCCTGATCAGGCGGTTATTGCTCATAAAACCGGCCTTGAACGTTCCGCGGTTCATGATGCCGGAATAGTTTTTACCGTTAACGGGGATTACATTATTTGTGTTTTAACCGGAGACTTTAAAAATTACCTGTCAGCCAAGAAATTTATTGCCAAAGTTTCCTGGGTAACCTATAATTTATATAACCGTGAAGCTACACAGTTAGGTGATCTGCCTCAACTTCTGAAAGCGGCCGACGATCTGACTATCAAGGATTAAGTTTTTTTTTGATTACAAACTCAGGCTTAAACAGCGGTTCATTAATTTTAACTGCTATCTAACGGGTTAGGTGAGGATATGCAAATTCTGTCAGCGGTTATTCCGGTAGTTATTGTAATTATCTTTTTTTTCTTTATTGTAAGAATCGCGACCATAGTTTTAAAACTAACTGGGTTAGATGAGAATACTGCCCGGTTTCAGGCTATTTCGGCCTTTACCGGAACCGGTTTTACTACTCAAGAAGCTGAAACCATACTCGCTGATGAGTTGAGACGCAAAACGGTGATTATTTTAATGATAATGGGGAAAATCGGTATAGTTTCGGTTATGGCCAGCGTTTTCTTTTCTTTTGGCCAGGATAAGTTGTCTAACGATTTGAGTAAAACTTTTATTTTGCTTATTATTATTGTTCTTTTTTATAAAGTTACAACCTTAAGCCGGGTTAATCGTTTTTTAAATCGCTTTATTGAAAAAAGAATTATCGCTCGGGGAATAATCAAACAAAAAACGATGGAGGAACTGTTTCATTTGCCAAAGGGATATGGCATAGCAAAACTTACGATATCTGCTAGTAGCAATGAACTTGGCAAATCTTTAGCTAAGGCCGGGTTTATCGGAAAAAATATATTAGTTCTTTCTATTGAGCACCGAGATCAAATGATGCCTACAGCTTTTCCTAATGCCCGTGACGTTATAAACGTAGGAGATAAGCTGTTATGCTATGGATTGCTTGAGAGCATTAAAGAGTATGCTTAATTTAGCTGATAGCTTATACCTTTGCAAAAAGTTCGCATAAAGTTTTTGAAAGTGTTATAATATTGTAACAATTAGGTTTTAAAATAAAAAAATGAGTAGCAACAAAAAATCTGTTTTAGCTTTAGTTTTGGCCGGCGGGATTGGAAAACGTCTTTATCCGTTAACTCGGGAACGCACTAAGCCGTCGGTTCCTTTTGGCGGTAAGTACCGGATAATTGACTTCGCCTTAAGTAACCTTATTAATTCCGGTATTTTTTCGATATACGTTCTTGTTCAGTATAAGTCTCAATCTTTAATTGAACATGTTCGCACGGCCTGGAGAAAGGAAGGTGTCTTACCGAAACACTTTGTAACTATTGTTCCGCCTCAGATGCGCCGGGAAGATATCCAGGATTGGTATCGGGGGACAGCCGATTCAATTTATCAGAACATCAATCTGATTTATGACTATAAACCAAGTATGGTGGCTATTTTTGGCGGAGATCATATTTACCGAATGAACGTACAGGACATGGTCGATTATCATCTCCGGAAAAAAGCT
>JAQTSA010000050.1 GCA_028711575.1 Candidatus Omnitrophota bacterium
CAAATCATAAATAATTATAATACCTTTATCCTTTAAAACTCTTTTGGCTTCCTGAGCTAAATTTACAGCCATAGATTTATCAAGCACAGAGCTAAAAACTGTAAAAAAAACAACTAGATCAAACTTTTTCGCCGAAAAATTTAGCTTTTCAGCGTTTAAACAAGCCAATTGAAAGTTTGGTTGTCTTAATTTTGCTTTGTCTAAACGTTGAGGAATTAAATCAACCCCATACAAATTTTCGGCCTTAAATCCCGACTCAAAAAAAGCATTTAAAAGATCACCGGAACCACAACCAATATCTAAAGCTTTTAATTGGTCAAAAGGCTTATCAAGTTTCGTCCTGATTATTTGTTTCAAAAAAGAGTTACGGCTTTCAATTAGAAATAAGTTCCCAGGGGTTTTAGCGTTCCATTTCTTTTTAAGCGACCTTTTTATGGCGTAGCCAGCATATACTTGTTTAATACGTTGTTCTTCCTGTATCATGTTATTTAAAATATTTATTCCGCCATTTATATAAGCCGAATAAGAAACCCAAGCCATAACTTAAATGGAGAATCATAAAAGATAAGATAATTGAAGGCAAAAGATGAATATTTTTTCTTGATGCAAGGAAAGACGCCAGGAAATTGCACAGTAAATAAAACGATACCAAATAAAGTAAAGTCTGCGTAAAACAGGCGATCACTAAACCTAAAATAAAGAAAACCGGAATGAAATGTCTTAAAGCTAAAGCTTGTTTTCTTTTTATTATAACTAAAACTTTATATAAACCATATTGAAAATATTGCCGCCAAAGACTTATAAAAGTTGTTCTGCAGTGATAAAAAGATTTAATAGACTGATCTAGCCAGATATGACCGCCTTGCTGCTTAAGGCGAAAATTAAATTCATCGTCCTGATTACGCATAAGCTCTTCGTCAAAAAAGCCGATTCGATTAAAAACATCCCTGGGATAAGCCCCCAAATAAACAGTATCGACCAGACCTGAGGTCTGAGAATAATGAAACTTGGAATCTCCTACTCCAAAAGGTGAAGATGTCGCTTTAGTTATCGCTTCAGCAACCAGACCGGAAGCAACCGCCCGCTGAAGGCCGCCGACATTATCCGCTCCCGTTTTTATAAGCGCCTCAACGCAACGTCTCACATAATCAGGGCAAATCACTGTATGGCCGTCGACACGAATGATTATGTCACCTAGACTTTCTTTTATTCCTATGTTTAAGGATACTGGCACTATTTTCTTCTTATTCTCTAAAAGAATACATCGCGAAAAAGAAAAACCCTTTGTTTTTATTTCTTCAATCCATTGATTGACTAAAGATTTTGTATCATCCTGGGATTCTCCGTCGACGATTATAACTTCAATCAAATCATGCCGATAGTCCTGACGTTCAACCGCTTTCAGGGTTTTATTAATATACTCACTTTCATTCCGAATCGGCAAAACAAGAGAAACTTTAGGGAATTTTTCAGAAAAATTATTCATTTATTTTTTATTTAAGTTGTTAATTAACTCTCTTAATTTATTTTCTCTTTGTGCTAAAGAAAAATTTTCTAGCGCTCTTTTTCTAGCTAAAAACCCTTTTTGATCATCGTTCATGGCTAAACCAATAGCGGCCTTTAACTCAATAAGACTGCCATAAGATAAAAAATACCCTGTATCGCCAACCACTTCTGGTAAAGCGGCTTTATCAGTGACCACCGGAACACATTTATAAAGCATCGCTTCAACTAATGAACAAGCAAATTGTTCATGAAAAGAAGCTTGAACATAGACCTGAGATTTACCATATAAACAAGACAAGTCATCATCCGAAAGATAACCTTTCAATTCAAGGTTTGCTGGCTTATTAAATTTTATTATTTCTTGCATAGTTTTTTCTACCTTCCCGGCAAGAATGAATCGCCATTGAGGCAGAGATCTTGCCGCATCAATAAAAATCTGAAGCCCCTTTCTCTGCATATTTGACTTGGTAACTTCAGCAACTGTTAAAACAATTTTTTCTTTTTTACAATTTGCATAACGGCTATCGCTTTCGACGCCATTGTAAATAAGCCGGATCTTATTGGGATTTACTCTAACATTGTTTATTATTTCTTGTCGGTTGTATTCCGACACGGCAACAACAATGTCGGCTAATTTCGCAATTGTTTTCACGATTAATCGATTTAGGAAAAACCTGGCCCCCGGTTGCATCATCCCATAGCTAATTTTCGATTCATTAGCGCATTCCCATCCGCCCATGATTACAATTATTTTTTTCTTTACAATTTTTGCCAAAATCAAAAACAACAAAGCGGAACGATAAGCGAACCAACAAACAATTATATCTGAAAAAAATAGCTTTTTTAAAGACACAAATGTCTTTACCGTAAACCTTTTATAAAGCAAAACTTCTTTTGTTTCATAATTTTCCTTCAAGAATTTAAAATCTCTCTTTTCAAACCCTTTCCAAGATTGGTGTAAAAACAAAACTTTTTTACTCATTATTCTCTTCAATAGTTTGATATAAATCTTCAAACTCATCAGCTATCTTTGAAACATCAAACAAACTAATAGCTTTTAAGCGAGCGTCTCTACCGCAACTCTCCCTTAACCTATCATCATTTAAAAAAACACTAATAGCAAAAGCGAGTTGTTTCCAGCTATAGGGCTGAACCAAAAGGCCTTCTTTTCTATCGGATATTATTTCAGGGATACCTCCGACACGAGTTGCGACAATTGCTTTTTGCATTGCTGCGGCTTCAATAACAGCTACCGGACAGGGGTCAGGATGAACAGAACATTGAACAAAAACATCAAAAACATTCAATAACTGAATTATCGGATCAACAAATCCGGTAAAGACGACATTTTTTTCTATCCCTAAATCATTAATTAATTTTTTTAAACTGCCCAAATAACTGGTTTTGCTTGATTTTATATCGCCAGCAATTAAGAATTTTACATCGGGAAAATCATTTATCACCAGCTTAGCCGCCCTTAAAAAATCCTGGTGCCCCTTCCAATAAACTATCCGGCCCATTATCCCGACTAAACGGCCTTTAGCCGGCAATCCGTATTTTTTCCTAACATTTGTTTTATCCTCGCATAAAGCCGGGTTATATTTAGACATATCTATTGAGCTAAAGATAATTGTTGTTTTTTTTCGTGTAATCGAATCAAAAATATCACAAACCGCTTTAGAAGGACAAACTATTTTATAAGGCAAATATTTACCTAAAGTACACAAACAGTAAGTTTTTAGCTTTTTAAATCCTCCGGGATGAGGAATATCCTGCAAATACCACAAGGCTTTTATCCGGCAAAGCTTACTCGCAAGACCGCCATAAATATGTTCAAACATACCATTGGTTTGTATTATTTGAATTTTATTTTTTATTAAATACTTTTTTAGCTTATATGCCTTGTATATCAGTAAAAAAAAGTCATAAAGACAATTAAAAGGATTTATGACTCTAAGGCTATTAAATTCTAAGCTGGTTGGGAGAAATACGGGACTGGGAAAAAGATCGACTTTTACCCCTAAATCCACCATTTTTTTAAAAAAATCATCTTTAATCGACGCAAGAACTGTTATCTCAATATTATTCTTATCATTTATCTTTGGGATAAGACCAAGTATTATTTTTTGAGCTCCTCCAAAAACACGCCCCTCATCTAAAATTAATATTTTAATTTTTCCGGTAAACATATTTTCCCCACTATTGATTCCCATGATTTTATAACATTATTTTAGATATTTTTATGGTTTTTGCTTTTCTAACAACTTTACTTTTTGTAATTCTCGCATATATAAGTAAGAAAAAAAGGAATAGATCCCCCAAATATTGGCACTGATAAACCCAGCAAAGCCGTCTCGAAAACCTTGAAGTATTATATATCTGTAAAAAAAGATTATTATTGGTTTTGTGAATAACTTTTTATAGTTAAAATTCTCTCTTTTAAGCTTTTCTTCGGCTTCCCATTTAGCATATCTGATGAAATATTTGTCAATTACCTGGCTAACGGTCCGGTCGTGATAATGTAAAATAGGATTAGTCAACATGCCGCATTCGCCTTGGAGATTTATGTGAGAATGGACTTCTTTTGGTTGATACACAGCTTTACTTTTTAAAAAAAGTCTCAACTGATAATCCGGCCAATATCCACCATAATAAAGCCGTTTACCAAAACTGAAATTTGCTCTGGGAATTTTAAAGCCTGTTTTATCTTGGCTATTTTGGACAACGGCTTTGATCTCTTGTTTAAGCTCAGAAGATATCCTTTCATCGGTATCAACAATCAAAACCCATTCGTTATTCGCTTGAGGTATCGCCCAATTTTTTTGTTTAGCTGAATTTATATATTCATGCTGAATAATCCTATCGGTATATTCTTTTGCAATCTCCAAAGTTTTATCAGTACTAAAAGAATCACATATCAAAATTTCATCTGCCCATTTAACACTTTCCAGACAATCTCTTATGAGGTCTTGATTATTATAACAAGGAATCAAAACAGTAATTTTATCCATTCTAAAACTCCTCAACAACGTTACCAATCGAATAATTATACAATACCGCGGAAAAAAACCAAAAAGGTATCATCAAAAAAGACCAACAAATAACGCTCTCACCGTTCAGCGGCCCCATAAAAGCTAATCCGCCGCTTAAAAGCGCTAACACCATTACATTTTTCGTCTTACTATAAAATTTTAGCCCTCGCTTAAAAATAGACCAACACCAAAGTAAAAAAATCGACAAGCCTATTAATCCTAAATTAGCACCTATCTGAAGAATAGCATTATGCGTCCAGCCGCCCGCTGTCCAGCCAGCACCAAGTAAAGGATTTTTTCTAATTATGCCAATTGCCTCAAGATAACGAACATCTCTTTTAGCCCAATTAGACGTATTACTTAAAGAAGAAAACCTTAAATAAAATTCTTGCGGCAAAACAAGAGAAACTAAGAACAAAATAACAGCTGCTTTAAAAACACTTTTGGCCCCCAAACAATAGGAGTAAAACATAATTCCCAACAAAAGACCACTCCAAACGCTTCTCTGTCCACAAACAAATATATTTATAACTATCAACCCGCTCACGCAAAAAAGAAACAACCGGTGTTCCCGGCGAAAAACAGCCTTGGTAAATATAGGAAAAAGTATCAAAGCTAAATAGCCGGCGACAAGCAACAACCCCCAAAAGCCACCACCACCCCTTTTAAATACACGGCTGCCTAACTCAACGTTAACCTCATGATTAGCCACAAGCACTGAATCTCCTTGAGTCAAACTGCTAGGCAAAAGCGTGTTCAGAGAAGGAAAAAAATAAAAAGGAACGCCGATCATCGTGAGAAAAAATGCTCCAAGAGCTAAAACAGTAATAACGCTTCTCATTGTTATTTTTAAATATTTAAAACCCACATAAACAATATAAAAAGTCGGTATCAAAGCTAAAAACGGCTGGATTTCAAAAAATATTTTACTTCCTCGAGCGTTATTTAACAAAGCAATCACAACTCCATAGATAACAGCGCAAAACAAAACTATGGTATACTTTGATAAAAATTTTTTTGCATTAAAATAAAAATTAAACCTGAACATTAAGAGAAAAAAAAGTAGCCAAGTTATTCCTTCTAAAAAAAATATTTTGATATCCATAAACACAATAGACCTAGGCCCAATACAAAAACAAAATATCCAAAAATAATAAAGGTACCTTAATGAAGCATATCCCCTAGAAAAACTTAAAACAAAAATCACTCCAAAAGCAATCAAAGCTAATAAAAAAACGAAATTCATAATTATTCCTTTTTTTATGTTTTCCCTGTTTTTAATCTTTGAAACACTATCCCCGCTTTCCAAGCTATATGATAAACAACCATAAATGGTACTAATGCTATCTTATAATACAACCCTTTCACTTTAGCCGCTTCAAAAAATGGCAAGATAAAACAACCAATAAAAAACCAACCACATTTAAAAAAACTCTTAACCGAGCGAAAATCATGAGGGTAAACGCAGTACATATCTTTCCATTTACTTCTAACTAAATAATAATATCTGCCGTACATGAAAACTTGACGCAGCAGAGCAAAAAAAGTAGAACGATGTTGATGAAAAACAACTAAACTAGGGTCGTAATATACTTTGTAGCCTTGTTTTATTGCCCGCCAATTATAATCAACATCTTCGCCCCTTAATAAAGACTCATCATAAGCGCCAACAGCATCTATTACCTCTCTTCGATAACTACAATTAGCGCCGGCGACTGTTCGCACATATTTAGCCTTATCGCCAAAAGGAAAAATTACAACGTCAGCTAGCCTTTCTATAAAACTGTTTCCGGTTGCGATAATCTTACCGCCAATAACACCGGCGCCGCTATTATCCGTATAAAGCCGTCGCAAACTTTTTATCCAATCCTTACTAACTCTGACGTCATCATCAGTCAAAGCGATTATATCTCCGCTACAATGAAACAAACCTAAGTTTCTCGAGCAAGCTAAATTAATATTTTTGGTGGGAATAATCTTTATATTTTTAAATAGTTTTCTCCACTCATCAACCATAGACTTAAGGATGCCATTGTTACCGTCTACAATAATTATTTCATCCGGCTGAGTTGTTCCATGTTTAATTAGCGAAGCCAAACACCCTTCAATTAAAGCCCCTCTGTTATAGGTACAAATTAAAACCGATATTTTCATATAGTCTGATCTTGCTCGATTAAAATATTATAATATTGGCCAACAGCTTTTTCCCAGGAAAAATTTTTTTTGACATATTCGAATCCTGATAAACTGAGCGAAGCCCTTTTATTCGGATCAAAAAGTGAATCTATTGCTTCTACCACAGAAACAGAATCCTCTCGGTTTACAATACATCCCCTCTTAGCATTAACATACTCTTCAAAAGGCGAATACTGAGACACAACAACCGCGCAACCTGCAGCCATTGCCTCAAGCAAAGCCAAAGGAGAAGCTTCGCCTTTACTTAAAAGACAGAAAATATCGGAATTCGTTAAAACCTCTGCTGCCCGTTCGGTCGACGGATTAATTTTTACCTTATTCGAAAGATCCATTTCCCGGATTAAAGAAACCAAATTCTGCTTATATAGCCCATCGCCATATACATTATAAACAAAATCTTTGCCTTTTATTTTCGCCAAAGCTTTAATAACAAATTGTATTCCTTTTCTTTCCTCTAAGGCCGCTAAAGTAACAATTCTTAATTGCCTTTTAGCGCTAGACTCCTTACGATTATTCCGATTAAAAATCTTTAAATCGACACCGTTATGGATAAGATCAATTTTTCTACCGTTTATATAAGGTACCGCCTCTTTTTTTACCATTTCTGAAACAGCAACAAAACTAATATTTTTAAACTTTTCGATTTTATCCCTTATAAATTCATATCTATGTTTTAGCAAAGAAGCCGGATAATGCAGTATATAAAGATATTTTAGCCTGCTTGGCAAAGATTGCTCTCCGTGAAAAAGAAAATTTAATAAGATATAATCGGGCCGATCGATTACAAGCCAAAACCGATAGAAAAACTCCGCTACTTTTTCCTGAAAATATCTGCAAAAAGGTACTTTTCTTACCCTGATTGTCGAGGAAATAAAAAAACTTCGGTTACCGGCTTTGGCATTCCAAGAGTAAACAATAAGGTCATATCCATAAAATCTTTCTAAGTTCACTGCCAAAGAAGCGACAAACCGCTCAATTCCCCTACGCTCAATAAACTGATAGGGAGAAATGATAACAATCCTTTTTTTATTTTTCGCCATAAGTTTCTTTAAAAATTAAGGAATACTTAATAGCCGCCGATTTAATTGTAAACTCTTCGGGATAAATTTTAAGATTAGCTATAATTTTATCTTTCAACTCCCTGTTATCTAACAATTCAAAAATTGCTTTGATCAAAGAATTTTTATCATCTATTTCTATCAATAATCCGTTTTCGTTATTCACGATTAGTTCCTGTGGGCCACCACTTTTGGTCGCAATTATCGGCTTCTGGCAAAACATTGCTTCCAATAAAACCAGACCAAAAGGCTCATAAAAAGACGGTAAAACAAAAATCTCACAACCCTTTAAATATTCAATGGCTTTCGTTTGGCCAACCCAGCCAAGAAAAGTTATCCGGCCTAAAGCTTTAGATTCTTTTGCCAAAGCCTCTAAATCATTACGTTCTGGTCCATCACCGGCCAAAATAAGATCGACGTCATCTCTTTTTTCTATAACTTTTAAAAAAGACTCTATTAAAATGTTAAACCCCTTTTTCTTAACAAATCGCCCCAAGGAAAAAATATACTTTCTTGGGGCCGAAAACGATTCTTGGGTTCTTAACTGCTCCAGATTAATACCATTATAAATGATTTTTTCTTTGCCCGTTAAAGTAATTATTTTCTTCAAATCTTTTAGCGTATTCTTTGAATTAACTGTAATTACATTGCTTTTTTTAATTATTTTTTTAAAAAGAAGCATCGACATTTTTGACCGATAAGCTAACGTTCTTACATCATCTCCGTGTAAGGAAGTAATTAATTTAATTTTTTTTATCTTAAGTAAAATCAATATAAAAAAAGTCGGACTACCTACGAAATGATAATTAATAATTTCCGGGTTAAAATCTTTTACCCATCTATAAAA
Organism: Candidatus Omnitrophota bacterium; assembly: GCA_028711575.1. Classification (GTDB taxonomy): domain Bacteria; phylum Omnitrophota; class Gorgyraeia; order Duberdicusellales; family 4484-171; genus JAQTSA01. The sequence goes on from JAQTSA010000050.1 coordinate 8,640, forward strand.
CCGGAAAAAATTAATTGGACTTAGTATTAAAACACCCAAATTAACTAAAAAACTTCTAAAATTAAATTTAAAATTTGCCGGGTCAAAAAAAAGACATCGAAAAGTTCGAGCTCCCAAAACAGCTTCTTGACTCTTTAATAAACGCGGGTATTTATGGGTAATAACCCGAACTTCACTGCCGTTTTTCTGAAACTCTCCAACCAGCTGGCTGAGAAAATTTTGTAAGCCTCCAATAACCGGCAAATAACTTGATGTTATAAATATTATTTTATTCGCCATAAATTTCTTTTTGCAGAATTAGATTTTCTTGTATTCATTTAAATAATTTATTTTTTTCACTGTTATATCTACCCCAAAGTTTTATCGAAAGAATAGGTGTTTTCAGCAAAGAAACAATCATTGAAAGAATGAATCCTAAATATAACGTAAACTTTTTTATTTTGACCGAAGTAAACGTTTTAAGGCTACCCCGAACAGCTTTGCCTAAAAAGAAAAAAGTTACCAAACATTTCATTTCGCCCATTTCCTTTAATGCTTGAGGATAAGTTTCGATCGGCTTAATTCGGGCATAATACCACTGCTTAACACACTCTAAGTCCGAGTAACGTTTATGATCGTTATCGGGATGATAACGGTACTTTACTAATGGTTCCGCCAAATAAAAAACATCAAAGAATAGACTTATTCTCAGCCACATATCTAACTCACAGGCCAAAGAAAGCCGCTCATTAAATCCGCCCAGTTTCTCGTAACAACTGCGCCTAACCATAACCGAAGGGACACAAACAACAGCCGGCATACTAAAAAGAGCCCTTTTAAAAAAAACTTTTCCTGGCTCTAAAGTGTCTTTGTCATAAGCAAAGTCCCAATGATCATCGGACTTTCTTCCATCCTTATCAATACTGTAAATATTAGAATGAATCATTGCCGCCGATAAAGAATTATCCAAAGACTTAACTTTTCTTAATAAATTTTCTTTAAGCATTATATCGTCAGCATGGAATATATACACATATTCCCCCTGTGAATGTTTTATGCATCTATTAAAATTTCCCGGAGGCCCTAGATTTTTCTCATTTTTTCGATACTTTATTCTTTTATCTTTAAAAGCCTTAACGATTCCTTCAGTTTTGTCGGTAGAACAATCATCAACTATGATTAATTCAAAATCGTTAAAAGACTGGTTCAAAACACTTTCTATTGCAATAGCTATATATTTTTCAGCATTATAAGCCGGAATTGTTACACTCACTTTTGGTAAATTATTTGTCATAATTTTTTATCCTTTTCTTAAAGTTTGACAAAATTCTATTACTTTTTCTTAAGCCGCGCCTTACAAGCTTAAGGCACTTATTCAAAATTGGTACCCTGCCGGATAAAGCTCGAAGGAGAGAATCAATATATTTTATTTCGAAATTAGTTAAATGATAGTCTAAATCTAAGGGTTGATTATGCCAGACATAGCATTTTTTGCACATATCGCATAATAGTTCCAGTTCATTTTTGGATTTTACAAATTTCTCTAAGAATTCTGTTTCACCTCCATATACATTCCAAAACCAAACTTGATCATCCAAGCCCTGTATCGCTTCTGAGTTAAAAGCAAATCCTCCCATATCAACCGGGAACTTTCTTTCTAACCACGCAGCATCCCACCCAACGATTTTCCGATCTCTAACAATTGGCCGCTCTATCCTATTAGGCCCTTTATTGCCTACTGGGAAAATTGCGATCCGTTTTACTTTTCGCAATTCCTGAAACAACTTTTTAGCATAAACATTGTCATCATCGGCAATATAAACAATACCCTTTAATTTTTTTTTCCTTATATATTCTATTGCCAAATTTTTTTGACTGTTCCCTTTATCAGCCGTCGGACCAATTGATAAATACTCAAATTTAATCCCACTGGCTTCAAGCAATTCTTTGATTTTAATGGCCGGACTAGCAGCATCTTCAACAACTATCCAAAAAAGTTCGGGAACTTTTTGAAAGCATTCAATACAACGCTTAATAAATTTAGACCTTAAAGGCCGTTCATATGTACAGGTAATTACTATTATTTTTTTCATCCAAAGATTCTTCTTGCTACAACTTAAACAACAGAACTTGCCTCATCCTGAATTTTGCAGCCAATATTTATTTTTATGCTTTTATCTGAGAATCAAATTTTAGGACAATAAGAATACAAACCAATGTTACGCGTTGACTTTAATTCTACAACTGCTAAAATTACTTCATTATGCGAATTGATTTTAGTCAACTTAGCGATTTACAAACCAATAATTTGTCATCTGCTATTAAAGCATATCACGAAGAATCACTGGTTTCAAGCACTCATCCTTGCGTACTCTATCTTGAATTAACAAGAAATTGTGTTAGCAATTGCTCCTTTTGTCGTGGCACTAGCTGGACTAACAACCCTAAATACAATATGCCCAAAGAAACATTTAAATTAATCCAGGAAGAATACATTCCTAAAGCTGTTATGGTAGATTTGCGCGGCTGGGGAGAAAGCCTTTTGCTTGATGATTTTGCCAACTACGTCCAAAAAGTGGCTAAATACAACTCTAAAATAATCCTCACAACAACTCTCGGATGCGGATCAGAAGAATCTTTACAAAGCATAATTGATCATGACGTATTTCTTACCGTTTCATTCGATGCTATAGATAAAACCGTTTATGAAAAAATTAGAACCGGAGTCAGTTATGACACAGTAATAAAAAATATTAAATTTATCACACGTGGTTTACTGAAAAAACATGGAACTTTAAAGGATAAAATAAGACTGGCCATCGTCCCCCTGCAAAGCAAAAACCTTAATCAACTAGAAAAAGTTATTTTATTTGCGCACCAAAATCAAATTACTGAAATTTTAATTGGCCCGTTATTTGCCGGGAAAAATTGCCCTTATTTGCTGGAAAAGCATGAAAAGAAAACTATATCGACAATCGAGAAAAGTTTAGATTTAGCTGAAAAACTCAATGTAAATCTCCAATTCGCTCACTCTTTAACAAATAGCCTAAAAACAAAAGAGAAAACCTTTGACCTTTGTTGCCACCCCTGGATCCAGACTGCCATATCCTACGATGGAACAATGTCTTTATGCGAACATTGCGTTGATCCAATCGCCGCGAGTGAATCTTCAATCGGAAACATCCTTAATAACCCTACAGACCTTTGGAACGGAAATGCCGCTAAAAAGATAAGGCTGGCTCACTTAAATAAAAACTGGAAAGATTTGATACCTCGATGCAAGTTATGCTATAAAAACGGACGCTATGCTGTTTTTGAGCAAGAGATATCAGAAGATTTCAGGAAATGGCGAGTTGATCAAAACGACATTAAAAAGGCTTTACAAAAAAGAAATAAACTTTTTTATTCTTTGAATAAATTTTTCAGAAAACACAATTAAAATCAAATAAGAATTAAGATCATTTAAAAAAACGCCTTAGCAATCTGTCGGGCTTGTTCTATAGATTCAGCTATGCCCTGAAATTTCCAGCGGCCATATCGTCCAACTTGATAGATACCGTAAACTTCTAACAAATCAAGCATATCTTTTTTCCAGGATGAGTTCGGCCAACTCCAAGTATAAGCAACCGGTACCCAAGAAGAATCAATGACTTCGACCTCACCAATAAAACCAAGATTTTGCAATTCTTCGACAACTTGCTGACTATATGCTTCAATTTCTAAATCCGATTTTTTTTGATTTTCAAAAAAAGCTTTTTCTACATATAAACCAACAAGATTATTTTCTTGTCCGGAATTACTGGGAAGAAAAGAAATATCAACATTGTTATAAAACCCAACCCGATGAAACCCGGCTTTGCTATCACAAGTATACAGCCAATGGTCGGCAT
>JAQTSA010000051.1 GCA_028711575.1 Candidatus Omnitrophota bacterium
GCTTAAGGTAAAAAAAATCTGGCCAAAAGCGTCAATCCAAACCGTAGGGTCTTTCAGCCGGCTAAAATCAGGACTAAGATAAACCAAAAGGCCATCTTTTGCCCCCGGCAAGCGAACGCTCCAAACGACAATTATTGCCATTAAAACGAACAGTAACGGCATAAACAGCTTATTAGCCCGTTCCAGACCCTTTTGGACACCTTTAAAAACAATGATCCAGTTGAAAAACCAAACCACCAGCAAAGAAACGAATATCGGGGTCCGAAGCTGGCCAATCTCAAACGGAGAATCAGAAACCATCAAAAATTTTTCAAAGAAAAAAGATTTCGGCGATGGCCCCCAAGCCAAATCGGTCGAAAAAGAAAAATAGTTTAAGCACCAGGCGATAACTACTGAATAATAAAGAACAATGCCGAACATAACAAAAATAACCTGCCACCAGCCAAGCCACTCGCATTTAGGTGAAACGGCGGAAAAACTGGCCGGAGAAGAGCCTTTCATTTTATGGCCTAACCCAATCTCCAAAATCATAAGCGGTATCCCGACAATCAAAAGAGCCACAAAATATGGTATTAAAAAAGCGCCGCCGCCGTTTTTATAACAAAGGTAGGGAAAGCGCCAAATGTTGCCAAGGCCAATAGCCGAACCGACCGCGGCTAAAAGAAACCCGATATGAGTTTTCCATTGCGGACGATGATGAGCCAAAATATTATTTTTCATCTATCGAATTACCTTTATTAAGTTTAAAAAAAATAATTGATATAATTATACCAAAAATAAAAGGTTTTAAAATCCTTTAATAACTATTTTATAGATAAAATTTAGGAAGAAAGTTTTTATTATGGCGGTACTTATTCGGTCTCTTGCTCGGGACAGGTTTTTTCTGAAGGACATTTACTTCCTGTACAACAGGCGCTTGAACGGTCACGGTCAATATGCCAAGTGCCGCTACCTAGCTTAGAGTGGCCAAGAGCTTCAGCCGCGAAACAGGAATTAGCGGTTTCAGCGCCGGCACAATCATCGGTAGTAATCGAATACATCCAAAGGCCCTGGTCTTCGCAATCACTTTCAGAGCTACAGACCGGCAAATCTATTCCCAGCTCGGTGTTACAGTCGCTAGGATCATCGCAAGCGGCAAAACCCTGATTTTCAAAGCGATAAGCCTGTTCGGCAGCCTGAACAAGTTTGAGGGTAGTCATCGCGTCCTGATCCTGGTTTCGCCGAATAACCGCTCGATAACTAGGAAGAGCTATACCGGCAAGTATGCCGATAAGGGTTACAACTATCATTATTTCAACCAAGTTAAATCCTGGCTTCAGTTTCAAGTTAACTCCTTAATTTACAGATTTAAACGAAGCGTATGAAGGCAGACCCTTCATACGCTTCAATTATTATTACTTGGTAACCCTCAGTATTTTGAAAGACTTATTAAGCCTTCAGAACACCGATTTTCTTCCTTTCTGAGACTATTCTTCTTCTTCTGCTGCGGCACATTCCCGACCAGCTAAATCATGATTTGAAGTACATGCCCCGTCTTGATCATTAGTAAGTATCGTTTCAGCATATCCCGAGCTGCCCTCTCTAGTCGCGGTCGCGACAAATGAGTCAGTATCAATTGTAACCGCGTAATCCCAATCGGTATCAGCCGCGATTTGATCCATTTCAATATAATCGCCCAAACCATCGGCATCAGTTAACCCATCATTGTCGACTGCTAAATAAACATCGTTTTCAGCCCGATACATCTTTTCTGCTTTAGCAATGATACCTAAAGCGTTTTTAGCTTTGGCGATACGGCCCTTTTCAACCGCTGATAAAAATTGGGGAACAGCTAACGTAGCTAAAACACCAATAACTATTACAACTATCAAAAGTTCAAGTAATGTAAACCCTTTTCTCATCTGAGACCTCCTTTTTCAATGTTCTAAAAGAACTTGTTTAACCCTCCATTTAGTTATACCATACCGAACCAATCTATGTCAACAAATTCTGCTGTATTTGCCAGCTGTTTCCTAAAAGTCTTAACGGCAGTAATTTAGGTCAAAAAATTACATAGCTGCCGTTGAAACCTTAAATAACGGTAGAAACAGGGCAACAACCAAGCCGCCGATAACAACCCCCATAAAAAGAATCATCATCGGCTCAAAGGCGATTATCAGCCGTTCGACTCTGGTACTTAACTCTTTCTGATAATACTCAGATATTTTTTTAAATACTGCGGGCATAGTACCAGTTTCCTCGCCAATCTTGGCCATTTCAGCAATAAGTAAAGGGAAAAACTGCACACGCATAAACTCTTTATGCAGAGAGGATCCTTCCCTGACTTTTTCTTTTACGGTCGCGAGCTTTTCCTTTACAACAGAATTCGAAGCTCCTCTTGAAGCAACGTCTAAAGTCGATACCAACGGTAAACCGCTTTCAAGAAGGATATATATCGTCGATGTTAACCGTTCTAACACCGCCAAAAGCACAAGATCACCCATCAACGGTATTTTTAATTGTAAGTTGTCCCAACTGCCTCTGGTTTTCGGATGAGTCATATACATATATGCCCCCCAAACGACTCCTCCAGTAACAACTAAAAAGGCTATAAAATGATGTTCCATAAACTTGCTGGCGTTTAAAATAAGCTGAGTCGGCAAAGGTAAATCAATGTTAAACTGGTCAAAAAGTTCATTAAACTTAGGTAAAATGAACTTTAAAAAGATAATTACCGCGACAAAAGATCCGCCAAGCAGAATCACCGGATAAATAAGCGCGCTTTTTATTTTACGTTCAAAAGTCATCCGCAGTTCAAGGTAATCTGCTAACCGGTCAAGAACAAATGGCAAGTTACCACTTGCCTCGCCGACTTCAATAATGCCCCGCCAAAGATCAGAAAAAACCGAAGGGTACTTACCAATCGCTTCACTTAAACTTAACCCTTCTTTCACCAACGACGAACAACTGCGCAATATCGCCTCAAGACGTGCGCTCTCAGTCTGACTGGAAAGGATCTCTAAACTGCGCAGAAGAGTTACGCCGCTAGATAATGTCGTCGCTAAATTTCGGGCAAAAAAAGTCAAATCGTAAAGCTTGACGCTGGCTCGTTTACCTTTCCTTTTCACAAAAGAAAAAAGAGCGCCATCATCTTTTTTCGTACCGACTTCAGTTACAGAGATAATGAACAAATTCTGAGAACGGAGACGAACAATCATTTCCGCCCGGGACGGAGCGACTTCAGTTGACTTGACTATTTTTCCTTCCGCGCTTTTAGCTAAATAATTATATTTCGGCATAAAGTCCTCTATCCTTGGTTTAATAATGGGCTGCTACTGAAAGAACCTCTTCCAGCGACGTGAGACCTTCTTCAACTCGTTTAAGCCCACTCTCTAAAAGGGATAAACTGCCCTTTTCCTGAGCCATTTTCATGATCTGCTCTGACGTCGCGCCCCGATAAATAAGGGTACGCAAATCGTCGTCAATTAAAATTATCTCATTTATAACCGACCGGCCGCGATAACCGATAAAATTACACTTGTCACAGCCCTTTGCTTTGTAAATAACCGGAACAGTTAACGATATTCCTTCTGGCAACCGGGCTTCTTTTACTTCATACGGTTCTTTACATTGCTGACATAACTTTCGTACTAGCCGCTGAGCGACTATCAAACGCAGTGAAGCAACAACAAGGTAATTAGGAATACCGATATCGGTTAAACGGCTGATAGTAGCCGGCGCGTCATTAGTATGCAGCGAAGATAACACCAAATGCCCAGTCAAAGCAGCTCTGATACAAATTTCAGCAGTTTCTAAATCCCTGACCTCGCCGACTAAAATAATGTCCGGATCCTGACGCAAAAAAGACCGAAGAGCGCTGGCAAAAGTCAAACCGATCTCCGGCTTAACGTGAACCTGATTGATTCTGTCCATACGGTACTCAACCGGATCTTCAACCGTTAAAATATTTTTTGAAGCTTCATTTAATTCGTTCAAACAGGCGTAAAGGGTAGTAGACTTTCCCGACCCCGTCGGACCAACTAGAAAAACAAGACCGTGTGAAGCCGAAATACCCTTTTTAATCATCTTAAACTCTTCTGGCAAAAAGCCGAGACTCGCCAGATTAAGCGGCACACGCGATTTATCAAGAATACGTAAAACTATTTTTTCTCCATAAATCGTTGGCAAAGAAGAAACTCGTAAATCAATTAAACTACCGGCCAACTTAACCATATACCCCCCGTCCTGAGGAAGACGCTTTTCAGCAATATCGAGTTTTGCCAAAATCTTTATACGCGAAATTATCGGCAAGTAAAGGGCTTCTGATGGTGACGGCATATCGTAGAGAACACCGTCAATTCGGTACCGCAAACTGACTCCGCCATGATGCGGCTCAATATGAATGTCCGAAGCGTTTTCATCAATCGCTTGCCGAACTATCAAATCAACAAGTTTTATTACCGGCGCCTCTTCGGCTTTAGCAATAAGCTTATCTAAACTTAAATCTGTTTCCTCAGAAGAAAGCTCAGTAATTCCGAACTCTTCCCGGCCGTCACGCGCCGCCGCTACTGCCTCACGAAAAAGTTTATCTTTTCCGTAAAAAGACTCAATTGCCTTTAAAACGTCGGTTTTAGTGGAAACAACCGGATTAACTTCACATCCGGTTATCTTTTTTATGTTGTCAATGAGAATAAGATCCAACGGATCAAACATAACTACCGTCAGAGAGTTTATACTTCGTGACAAAGGAAGAGCTATGTTTCTGATCGCGAAATCATAAGGAATAACAGTTTCTAAATTTTGATCGGTCGCCGGTTTCAATTTTCCCGAAGCAAGGGAAACATAAGGAACAGCGAGCTGTTTGCTAAGAGCGATTACAATTTGCTCCTCAGTAACAAAATTTAGTTTTATAAGTATCTCACCTAACCGTCCGCCATTTCGCCGTTGTTCAGCTACGGCGTCACGAATCTGTCGTTCGGTAATTATCCCTTCCGTTACAAGAATATCTCCCAATCGTTTATAACGCGACATCGTCTTTTATTTCACTTTGACTGTTTTTACAGCGTTTCGGCTTTTTGTTTTTTGTCTTGCTCAATTTAGTAACTTCTGCTTAAAGAAAACTTATCCAGCGCGACATTCATCGTATCACGCCTCAAAGAGTCCGCCTGCTCTCGGTGAAACAAGTCCCCTTTCCCGTTAAATTCACGGTGTTCTTCAATTATCCGCGGCGTAATAAAAACCAGAAGTTCCCGTTCAGTGGCATCATTATCCTTATACTTAAAGGCCTTGCCTAAAATCGGAATATCACTCAAAATTGGTACCCGGGTATCAACTTTAGTCGTATCTTTCTTAATCAGCCCGCCGATAAGCAGTGTTTCTCCGCTTCGTAGGCGGACAAGACCTTTGGTTGACCGTTCTTCCGGATCCTTTATCTGACCGGTAATATAGGTTGATTCGGTGGTAGAAAACCCGCTGGCAACAGCTTCTTTAACAACCATCTCAACCATCAGGGTTATATTGTTGGTTTGCGGGTCAAGCTGGGGAGTAACACGCAACCGGGTACCGGTCTCTTCCCGCTCAATCGTATAGCTTACATCACCGTCATCATCAACTTCCTTGTTAATGCCGATTGCTTCATCAGTAACAATTTTAATCTCAGCGGTTTCATTCGCCAAAGTCATGATTTTTGGTCTAGCGATAGTTTTAGTATCAGTATGGGTGCGCAACATTTTCAAAGCCAACTCCTGGCCAATAACAGTTAGAACCGTTGGCGTAAACTGATTTCCCGGAAGACCGGCCGACCACGCCCATCCGCCGGCAGTTGTAAAGGTGTTGAATGTTGGGTGATTCTCAGTGAACTTATTTGCCATATCGCCAAAGAAAGGAAAGTTCGTCATTCGATGCCCGCTGACATCAAGTTTAGCTAAAGCGGCATCCCATTCAACGCCCATTTTATCAACAACATTTTTGTTAACGTCAAGCATTTCCACTTCAATCATAATCTTGGTTAATGGAACATCTAAAGCGGCAACGATTTTGTCAATTACCGGAAACTGCGACGGAACGTCAACAACAATTAAAGCGTTGCTGGAAGAATCTTCAGTTACTTTACCAAATTCAGAAAGGACATTCTCAACAGCTTTTATAAATGTGCCATCCTGTTTAGTTTCCATCGCGGTATCAACTTCCTGGCTCATTCTTGAAGTTGAAACCCTGGCGTATCTCAAATTGTAGATTTTAGTTTTAAGTTCCATTGTCGGCTTGCCCATTTCTTTGACCACAAAGACATTAGAATCAGGATAAAAGTCATAAGTAAGATTGTTAGCCTTAAAGATTATATCTAACGCCTCTTTTAAAGGTACTTTATCAAGATAAAGAGTGAGACGTCTAGCCTGAACTATTTCTGTAGAAACAAAGTTAAGGCCGGTCTGCTGAGAAAGCATCTTAATAACATCAGTTAAAGCGGCGCCTTCTAAGTCTAAAGAGACCTTTTTCTCGATGCCCGATAAGAGGTAATCACCATAGACTCCGTCCTGAGAAAACCCCGCCGGAATAAGCATAAACATTAATAAAACAGTAACTATAATATTTCTCATTTCCCCCCCCTTTTCTGAGCACTTTTTACAAATAATCTTCCACTGTAAAACAAGGACACTCTATTGTCTTCAATAGAAAACACTTTAGCGTCAACGTTTAACAAAGTATCTCCCACCTTATAGACTTCACCGTCGATAATTGCCATCGGAACGTCTGTACCCCAAAGTACCCCTTCGACACTAACTTCTAAAGATACCGGGACAGTTTTTTTACCTTCAACCGCTGCCGCGATCTCCGTTGGTAAAAGCGATACAAAAGGATCTTCCAAGGCCTTAGCCAAGCCTCCCTCCGAAAAAGAACAAATACTGATTAAGCCAATTAAAAAAAGAATTTTTTTCATAATTAATCTTTCTCCTTAGGGAAAACACCCTTAAACTCTACCTGAACCAAACGTTCTTCCCGATTACTAGACTTACGGCTGGTCGAAATCTGCAATTTGGAAACATTTATTTTTTTCTGTTCAAGAGATTTGATAATCTTTACCAGAGAAAGATACTCAGCATCAAAATCCAAACTGATCTTAACCGTTTGATAATACTCATCGCTAAAGGTATTCGGCTTTAGAGAAGTTACTCCGATATTAAAATCCCTTGCTACCTGCCCCAGCAAAAGCTTAAAATCACGCTCATTTCCTCTAAAAAGGGCGGTCTCTAACTGGGAACGCTCTTTATCACTTAAACTCCAGACCTTTAGAATCTTTTTACCTTCAAGCAGCTTTTCTTCTCCGGCAACAACCTTCTGCATTTTATCCTGGTAATTTTCTACAATTGCCTTTCCGCCAAAATAGGAAATGATCAAAAGAACAATAACTATTATGAAATTTTTGTATTTTGAAAGTTCTGACATATTACCTCAACTTAATTTTAAAGGAAGTCACATTATACTTCCTTACGTTACGGGAAGACACCATCTCTTTATCCACTTTAGCGAACAACTTCATAATTTCCGGATCATTTTCCAGTTTCATTATATAAGCGTCTAAACTTAAATCTTCCTGGAAAGGGTCACCAAGAAAAACCATACCTTCAATATCAGAAACAAGTTTCCCGCTCTCGGTTCTTAAAGAAAACCTCTCAAACCATAACCCGTCAGAACGCAGAGTTGAAACCTTCTCTAAAGCGCCGGAAACTGCTTTTTGCCCTTCTAAATGCCCTTTCAAAATGTCAATCCTTTTAGTCAATCCTTGGAAATCCTTTTCGATATCTTTCCAGTCATATTGGGAATAAACACCTTTTGAGTCAACTCTTCTTAGCTCGTCGGTTTCATATTTGGCTAATTTAGTTGGAATTTCAAGCTTACTATAGGCCTGCTTTAAGTCATAAAGCTTGTTGTTGACATTATTACCCATAATTAAGGAAATAAACAGATAAGCCATCGCGGTCATAAAAATGATACCAAAAAACAACCCCCATCTTAAAGGAACAAATTCCACCACTTTAATTGGGGCATGATCAATTTCTTCCTCTTCCTCAACCGGAGCCCCGGCTTTTTTAAGAACTGGCTTAAATTTATAGGGCAAATAATCTATTCCGGCAACGCCCAAAGCTTTAACGTCTTCTACTGCCGGCGACGCCTGAGGCAAAAACTCCTGCGGCGTAATAAACTCTACCTCAACCTGAACCTCTTCTTTAAGCGCTGTGATAAAATCACCATAAGCCGGAGAACAAAGGACAAATAACTTGTTTATATCCGCTGAACCAAACTCACGATTAAAATATTGGAAAGACATCCTTACCGCTTCAACCAACTTGTCGATTTCAACGGTTTCAACTGAAGACATAGCCAAATAACGGTTAAACACCGGCAAATCGTTATTAAAAAACGTTATATAGGCCTCAAGGCTGGTAAAATCTAAAACCGCGAAATCCTTAACCTGGGAAACCTGCTTCAAACTTTTCAAGTTACGTACCACCGAAAGAAAAGATGGTTCAATAACTGCCGGAGTTATGCCTAAATGACTGAATATTTTCTGAAACTGCTGATATCGGTCTTCCTGCATTGAAACGAAAGAAATCTTCACCTTTTTATCTTTCAGCGATCGGTAAAACCCATAATCCCACTGAATCTCATCAATCTTAAAGGGAATAAACTTCTCCGCCTCATAAACAATCGAGGCGTCAATCTCTTTTTTACGCATCAATGGCATTTCAAATGAGCGTAAAACAAAGTCGCGGTCAGCGATAGACAAATTAACCTCAGTTTCATCGACTCCCAATTGGCGAAGCAGCTTATTTATCAGCGCTTCCCAACGGACTTCATCATTTAAGTTTTCCACCGACGCCTCATCCTCAACTGACGATAGATCAAAAGTCGCGGTTTCAACAACTTTCTTATTAACGACCACCGTACCACCAATAGAGTTAACACCTAAGTATATTCCAATTTTTCTCTTCATTACTTACCCCTACTACATTTTCGCAACCATTCATCAATATATTCCCGGTCAAACCGCCAAACTTTACCGATTTTGAGTCCGGAAATCTTTTTTTGATGAAGCCAGTTATATATAGTCTGCTTCTGAAGGCCTAAATAATCAGCTAACTCATCGACACTCATCAATCTAGGCGCTATTTTCTTTTTCATCGCAACCAACCTTTTAGACTTTGTTCGGGATTAACCGTTAACAAAAAATTTCCTGATAAGTTGACCATATTTCTATTAAAATACTTTTGTTTATCATCGTCAACACACTTTTTTGTGTTTTTTTCCAGTTTTACTATATCTTGTGTATTTTTACCATAGCTACTATATATTGGCTTATATCTGCACATACTTCTCACCTTATCCTCCTGTTTACCATTTTTTCCTTACTTTACTATTTAATTACATTTGTTTATCATCGTCAATAATAATTTATGATTTTTTTCCATATGATTACAATATATAGTATAATTTATTTACCGGCACTATATTTTGAAAAGATAATAAACCAGCTCACAATGGCTGAATATAGCCTTCAAAGGGCCAAAAGAAGGGCCCTATTGGTTTATCAGATTTTGCCCCCCCCTTTATATATACGTATATACCTATATAATGCGTTTAGGGGGGGGCAACTCATAGTTCCTAGCTAATAGCTCGTAATTAAGTATTGAGTGTCTTGCAACGAGTGACTGGTTCTGACAACTAGTCGTCCTGTTCTCTTGCGCACTTTAGTAGTAATTAAGGGATTGAGAGTGAGGATTAGCTCCATGGCTCATAGGGAAGAGCAAAAAGAGTCTCTTGTACTCTTGTGCTCCTTTATTCGGGTTCAGGGTATCGGGTTTAGGTTATTGAGTATTGAGGTGATAAACTCATGGCTCATAGCTCGTGAGTTCGTAGGGGATAGAGAAAAGGTTCATAGCCCATAGTCGAGATTCAACAACTCGCAACGCATTTCAACTAATTTCAATTTATTTCTAAAGCAATTGTTTGACGCTCGCCTAGGCGAGCAGTTTGACGGTCTCGCCGTGAGGCGGACCAGTTTGACGCCAACGTAGTGAACATTTGACTGGTACTGGTGACTGGTAACTGATTAAGTTTTGACAATCTTTTCAGCAAGATCGTCAGCACGATAAGAAGAACGAACATATGGCGAACTTTTTACATCAAGAAAACCAAGCGATAAGGCGTACTCGCGATATTTGTTAAAAATATCAGGGCCAACGTACTCCTTTAAGGGATAATGGCCTCGGGAAGGAGGTAAATACTGGCCAATAGTCAAAAAATCACATTTAACCCGGGATAAATCCTCTAAAAGGCGGTAAACCTGGTCTTGGCTCTCGCCAAAACCAACCATAAACCCTGATTTTGTAGGAATTTTCTCTATTTGTTTAGCTTTTTTCAAAAGAGTCAAAGACCGTTGATACTCAGCGCCCGGCCTTAAAACCGAGTACAATTGAGGTACCGTTTCAAGGTTATGCGACAAAACGTCACAACCGGAACAAACAACCGTTTCCAAAGCCTTAGCGTCGCCTTTAAAGTCAGGAACAAGGAGTTCCACCAAAACCGATTTACTTTGCCTCTTTATCCAGGAAACAGTGTTGAAAAAATGAGCCGCCCCGCCATCAGCCAAATCGTCACGAGTGGGCGAAGTTATAACAACATATTTTAAGTTCAAATCGCTGACCGCCAGAGAAACCCGTTCTGGTTCATTTAAGTCAAGCGGTAAGGGAAAAGATTTGTCGACAGAACAAAATCGGCATCGCCGGGTGCACGACGACCCCATTATGAGAAAAGTAGCAACACCTTTAGCAAAGCATTCGGTTATGTTGGGACATAATGACTCTTCACAAACGCTGTTAAGAGCGTTCTTACGTAAAAGCTGTTTTATGTCGCGGCAAAGGGATAAGTCGAGATGTTTGTTCAGCCAGTAAGGTTTTCGCATAACAATGGGAAATGACAGGTTATTTACGATTTAAAATTTAAGATTTAAGATTTAAGATTTAAGCCGGGCAGACTTTTAATGGGTTATTTTGGTATCGATATCTCCGCTCGTTGCATTATGTTTAACTGCGGCGCGCAAAGTATCAGTGACCTCCCAGCTGCCGGAGCCAACACGCTTTTCCTGCAAAGGATAATTTTCGCAAAGCCCGGTAGTACAATCCGCGGTTGTAGGAATATCGTTGGTAAAGATTTCCCGAGTCCTCTGCTCTATTTGGCCATACTCTAAAGAAGCGTAAAAGGCCCGTTCTTCAGCGTTACGTAAAAAGTCACGGTTAACAAGTTGGGTAAAGTTAGGGTTAAAAGAAACAAAAGCCGTTAACAATACCGCAAGTACCGCAACAATTGAACTAACAATCATTATCATAAAAAGACCTCCGAATTACTCTACGACATTAATAAACCAGAACCGCAGCCCTTCTCGTGAGGTAAAGGTTATCTCAGGGTTATTATCGCCGGTCACAGTTATTGCAACACCTAAAAAGTTAGGCGGGTCTCCGGCAGTATAAAAGAACCTAACCTGAGGATTAAACCGTTCGTCAATAAGCACCTCATCTACCACGTAAGCGTTCCCGCCGTCAGATCCGGCCGCAACCGGAAGTAACGACCCGCTGGGACTGCGTTCAAGGACAAAGTCGCCGTCAACGCGGTATCGATACCAGGCTTTAGAACCGCCGCTACCGACTAAAGTAATATCTTCAGGCGAAATCTGGTAAATATTGTTTTCGCCCAAAATTTCTAGTTGATCTCTATCCGGACTTGACAGCTCAAATAACGGATTAACAGAAACTGACGATAAACACCGGGACTTTACGTCTTCTAAGGCGAACATAACCTGGTTATACATGTTTGAGCGTTCAAGATTAGCCCGAACGCGAGTAATAAAAAAAAGAGAAAAAGCGGTTATACCACCTAAAATCACGCTGGTTATGACCAAAACGATCATCGTTTCCAGCATCGTAAACGATTTTCTGCTCATAATTCTTTCACCTAATTTTTTAGTTTCAGCTTATGGCCGCGGCTCAACAGCTACAACTATAACGTTTGCTCCTCGAATCCGGATATCTCCGGCCGGAGTATCTTTATACCATTGAATCACAACTCGGCACTCCATATCTTCAGCTATTATCTCGGCATTTTGCTTTCCACCAAACTGGCCTTCTGAGGGAATAACCACAACATTACTGATATGCGGCTGACTCATAATCGGCGTTCTTGTTTCAATTGGAAAATAGAATGGCCCGTCCCAACCGCCGCCAGTATCTTTTCTATAAAGAGCGCAACGGCTATAAATCGTGTCTTCTTTGCCTATCCCACCAGCGTTTACCGCATCGATCGAAATGTTGTATATAACTACTAGATCTTTTCCTACCGGG
>JAQTSA010000185.1 GCA_028711575.1 Candidatus Omnitrophota bacterium
CTCTCCGGGAATAAGCAAAGTAGTTAATTCCATCCAAACATCACTTTCTTTTATAAATTCTATTGTCTCTAACACCGGAGCCAAAGAACCGCGGCAATTATCCCGGTAAAATTCTTCGCGAAAACTTTTTAAATCAATATTTACCGCGTCGAGATTAACACTTAAAAGCTTAATTGCTTCTTTACTTATATATCCGTTGGTTATGAAAACATTTTTTAAATTATTTGTTTTGGCAAGCTTAGCAATATCCCAGACATACTCAAAAAAAACTGTTGGTTCCGAATATGTGTAGGCAATACTTTCGCACTGATTTCTCATTGCCTCAGCCACGATATTCTCAGCTGAAAAATAACCGCTTACGCCATTATTCAATAACGGCCGAGTTTGTGATATCTGCCAATTCTGACAAAATCGGCATTTAAAGTTACAGCCGAGAGTAGCTAAAGAATAGGTTTTGCTTCCCGGCAAAAAATGATAAAGCGGCTTCTTCTCGATCGGATCGACCGCTAAAGCTGCCGGATAACCATAAACTAAACTAACTAATTTACCGCCTTGATTGTAACGAACGCCGCAAAACCCATAACAAGAAGGCTCTATTAAGCAACGATGAGGGCATAAACAGCAGCGAACCTTTTGCCGAGATTGCTGCTCATAAAGCAACGCTTCTCTGTGCATTTATTTTTTTGGTTTAACCGCTTTAACAAGAAATTTTTTTAACAACCCGGACTGCTTCCACACCATTTTTGGCATATTCAGCACCTAAAAGGCGGGCATATCCTTTAGTAACAACCGCGCCGCCAATTATAAATTTACACCCTAAATTTTCTTTTCTGGCGCAATTTATAACATCTTTCATATTTACCATAGTAGTCGTCATTAAAGCGCTTAATCCGACAACAACAGTTTTATATTTTTTTATTTCTTTTATAATCCGCGAACTAGAAACGTCCCGGCCTAAATCAATAACTGATAACCCATGATTTTGGAGCATTAAAGCTACGATATTCTTACCAATATCGTGAACGTCGCCTTTTACCGTAGCTAAAATAATTACGGTTTCTTTTTCCGTCGATTTGTTTTTTTTCAATAACAAAGGCTTCAGATAAGAAAAACCTTTCTTCATCGTCTCAGCGCTGGCAATAAGCTGAGGTAAAAAGTACTCCTGCCGATCAAACAATTCGCCGACATCAGTAATCGCGGTAATCATATATTTTTGGACTAGAGTTTCAGGCTTAAATCCGGCATTCAAAGCAACTTTAATTAAATCTACTATCCTTTCCCGGTTCCCCTCAATAATCGCTTGAGACACTAATTGAGCTTCGGAAACTTTCAGGTTTAAACTATCTTTTTTTTCGCTTTGAGAAATATTCGATAAAAAAATCGCCGCGTCTTTATCCGCGCCAAGTAAAACATCAGCCGCTCTTTTGTAATCCATAAGATCTTTCGCCATCGGATTAGCAATTACCATCGATAAACCAAAAGAGCGGGCCATAGCTAAAAACCCAGAATTTATCAAGTCACGGCGCGGCAGCCCAAACGAAATATTAGACAAACCAATGACTGTATTCGCCTCAAGCTTATCGCTGACCCAGCGAATAGTTTCCAGTGTTTGCCGGGCATATTCCGGACGCGAAGAAACCGTTAAAGCAATAGCATCAATAACCATATCGTCGACCGAAAACTTTAACTTTTTGGCTCTGTTGATAACATCAACTATCACTTTGACTCTTGAGTCTTTATCCTTAGGTATTCCTTTTTCAGTTAATGGTAAAAGGATAAACATCGCGCCATATTTTGCGGCTAATTTAAGTAACTTACCGGTTTTTTTATTTTCTCCGGAAATAGAATTAATTAAAGCCCGGCCGGGATAAAAACGTAAACACTCACCGACAACCTCAGGGTCCGCCGAATCAATAACCAGCGGTAAATCACTTGAAACAGACAGCGCGCCAATAACCTTTCTGGCAATTACTTTCTCATCAACGCCATCCATGCCAACGTTCACATCTAACAGCGTTGCCCCACACCGCCTTTGTTCATTCGCCAATCGGGATATTACAGCTAAATTATTTTCCCTTAAGGCCAACTGTAAATCTTTTTTACCGGTGGGATTGATACACTCACCAATAACCGCCATTGGTTTTTTACGGTCAAGTAAGATAAAACTACGCGCCGAACTTAAAGCCGATATTTTTTTTTGGTAATCAGCCTTCGGCTCTAACTTTGACACTTTATCGGAAACAGCCTTTATGTGATCCGGAGTTGTGCCGCAACAACCACCAATAAAAGCTACACCGTTATCTATAAATTCTTTACTATAAGAAGCAAAGCTGTCAGCATCCATCTCAAAAACAGTTTTATCTTTTATGAATTTAGGTAGGCCGGCATTGGGCTTAGCCACAAGCGGCACAGTCCTAAAAGGACCAATTTTCTTTATAATTTCCAGCATTTCTTTTGGTCCGGTTGAACAATTCGAACCGACAGCATCAGCTCCCAAACTCTGCAAAGTAATTAAAGCGCTAACCGGATCGGTTCCGTTTAAGGTACGTTGATCTTTCTCATAAGTCATAGTAACCACCGTAAAAAGATCACTCATCTCCTTAACCGCGATTAATGCCGCGCGCGCTTCCTGAATATCAATCATAGTTTCAATAACAAAAAGATCCACTCCGGCATCAAGAAGACCGCGCACTTGCTCTTTAAAAATATTAACAGCATCTTCAAAGGCCAAATCTCCAAACGGTTCAATAAATTTTCCGCAAGGGCCGATATCTCCGGCCACCAGAGTTTTTTTACCGGCAACGGCCTTAGTAATAGAAGCTAATTTTTTATTTATCGACCGAACATCCTTAATTCCATATTCGGCTAACTTTATTCGGTTCGCGCCAAAGGTCGCCGTATAAAGGATATCAGACCCGGACTTTTGATAAGCTGTCTGAACAGCAGCCAAGGCCTTCGGATTATCAAGACACCATTTCTCAAAACAAACACCTGGCAATAACCCTTGTAACTGTAACTGCGTTCCGGTTGCTCCATCTAAAACAATGACTTTATTTTTTA
>JAQTSA010000052.1 GCA_028711575.1 Candidatus Omnitrophota bacterium
AGTTTCTTATCTCTTAACGCGTAAAGCCGCTCATAGGCTATTTGATAGCCGGATTGGCTTTTCCGTTCAATAGAAGTATTTATTTCAATTTTTTTCTTTTTCGTTCTCATAAAATAATAATAATAATAACCAATAACAACAGCTAAAAACAAAGCAATCAATAACCAAAAGAAACTATAGCCGACCCCTTCAGGCGGTTTTATATCTCTTAGCTCCTGAGAATAGACCCTTGGGGCAACGCTAAAAAAAAGAACAACTAAAAAGTAAAACATCCTCAACTTTTCAACCTTTTTTTTCTTTCTCGCTTTCTAAAGAATTTAACCAAAGAATCAGTATAAGGAACATCAGTAGCCAGCTCTATTAAATCAACATTAGCCTCTTTCATGAGACTTTTTATCTCCTGATGATGCCTCAGGTAATTTTTACTAACAAGAGTCCTGACAGCTTCAGCTTGAGTATCCAAAGAGAAAAAATCACCGGTTTCAGGATCTTTAAAATCGATGATTCCCGTTGCCGGCAAACTTGTCTCAGCCGGATCAGAAATTTTAATCGCGATCAAATCGTGGCGTTTACTTGTAATTATAAGCTGTTTCCTGAAATCCTGATCGTAAAAATCCGAGATAATAAAAGTTATCGTTTTCCTATTCATAATCCGATTAAGATAATCTAAAGCGGCTTTAATATCAGTCTTTTCGCCTTGGGCTTTACAATAGAGACTTTCTCTAATGATTCTCAGGATATGACGTGTCCCTTTTCGCGGCGGAACAAATTTTTCTATTTTGTCCGAAAACGCGATAAGCCCGACCTTATCATTATTTTTAATCGCGGAAAAAGATAAAACCGCGCAGATCTCTGCCGCTAACTGGCTTTTTAATTGATTTTGGGTACCAAAACAAAAGGAACCGGAGACATCCAGCAAAAAGATAATTGTCAATTCCCGTTCTTCGACAAATTTTTTAACGTAAGGATGATTCATCCTTGCCGTAACATTCCAATCAATTGAAGAGATATCATCTCCGGGAAAATACTCGCGGACCTCATCGAACTCCATACCCCGGCCTTTAAAGACACTATGATATCTACCGGCAAAAGTATCAGTCACCAATCGATTGGTAGTAATCTGAATCCGGCGGATTTTCTTTAGAATTTCTTTAGGAATCATGATCTTTAATCGTAATTACTTAACAAAAAAAGTTAAACCTGACGTTTAAACTTGCGGTCAATCTCTAAATCCTTTTAAAATTTCCATTGTTTTAAAGATTGTTAAAAAAATATTAAAAAATGAACGTGTCTTGAACTCATCATTTTAAGCCTGGCGCCTAAAATCAGGGAACCGGAATCTCATCGAATATAAGCTTAATTATATCGTCACTGTTTTTCTCTTCTGCTTCAGCCTCATAACTGGGTATAATCCGATGACGAAGGACGTCTAAGCCAATTGACTTAACATCCTGAGGCGTAACATAACCCCGGCCTTTAATAAAGGCGTAAGCTTTAGCGGCAACGATAAGGTAAATACTTGCCCGAGGAGAAGCTCCATGTTCGATCAGCGAAGTAAGTTCTAATAGGTTATAGCGCTCGGGGTAGCGAGTAGCAAAAACTATATCCAGGATATATTTTTCGATTTTATCATCAAGATAAACCTCGTCGACAACTGACCGTACCCGAAGAATATCATCCGGATCAACCACCTTTTTAACCGAATTATCTTTAGCTGTAAAAGCCATTCGCCGTAAAATTTGCTGTTCCTGATCGATAGTTGGATAGGTTATTTTTACTTTAAGCATAAACCGGTCTACCTGAGCTTCCGGTAAAGGATAAGTTCCTTCCTGTTCAATCGGATTTTGTGTCGCCATAACAAGAAAAAGCTCATCTAAAGGATAAGTTTCATCAGCAATTGTAACCTGACGTTCCTCCATCGCTTCAAGCAAAGCACTCTGAACTTTAGCCGGAGCACGATTGATTTCATCAGCCAGGATTATGTTTGAAAAGATAGGACCTTTTTTAGCGTAAAAGCTGCCTTCTTTAGGGTTATAAACTAATGTACCTAAAATATCCGCCGGCAATAAATCGGGAGTAAACTGGATTCTGCCAAATCCGGTAGAAATACAAGCGGCAAGAGTTTTAATCGAAAGGGTTTTTGCTAACCCGGGTACACCTTCAACCAGGATATGACCATTAGCTAAAAGAGCGATTAAAATTCTGTCAATAAGTTCGTCCTGGCCGACAATTATCTTTTTGATTTCGGAAATCAGTTCACCAACAAAAACGCTCTCCTTTTTAACTTTCTCATTAATAGCAGTTATTCCTGTTTTCATAACTCCTCCTCATAAACAATTGGTTTAAACAGACCTCTACTAATCGCTAAAAAGTAAATCAGAAGAAAAATTCCGCCAAAACTACCTTCCCGGCAAAGAGTTTATATAACTTTTTTGTTTTTATCCCGCTAAACAGAAAACAAACGTCGGCAATCAGATTTTTATTGGATATCAACTATTTTGACCCGATACTGCAAATCCTGGCCAGCCAAAGGATGATTAAAATCAAAAATAATCTGGTTATCCTCAATTTTAACGACCCGTACCGGAATCTTCTCTCCGGATTTACTGTTTAGCTGAACAACCTGACCAACTTCGAATTTGAAATCATCGGGTAAAACATCTCGAGGAACAGCTTTTACCGCCTCTTTATTAAAGTCACCGTAAGCCTGTCTTGCCGGCACAATAATGTTACGTTCTTCGCCGATTTTCATACCATCAAGCTTACTTTCCAGACCTTTAATAAGAGTACCTCCGCCATGAATATAATGCAAGGCACCGCTTTTCTTAGAACTATCCACAATTTTTCCATTTATCGCTAAAACATAATCCATAACAACTTTTGAACCTTCTGTAATTCCCTGAGCATCATTTTTTGAGGTTTTATCCTGACTGCTGCAGCCACTGATAACAAGACCGATAGTAAAAAGTAATACGATATAAAAATTGCGCATCCCTTCCTCCTTGTTTTATGATAATCTTACCAATATTTTTCCTCTAATTTGTTATCAAAACTCTGCAGCCCCCTAAAAGGAGACGCTTGTTTGTAAAAAGAATTTTTCCGCCACTGATGCAGCGGTGAAGAAACTTTCTTATTTTTACGCCGCGGACGAACCTGAGGGCCAGTTGACTCAGCGTCGTTTTGAGCCTTGAAATTCCGGGTTGAAGCTGACGGTTTTTTCTCAGATTCAGGATAAAATTTTACCGCGGATTGATGTTTTGGAGCAAGTCGCCTTCTCGGCGAAAAATTAACCGTCGGCTCAGATCGTCTTTTAGAATAAGCGCCCTCTGAAGCAAAAAGAATAAAATCACAAAAAAAAGTTGATAGGATAAATATAAAAAGGAAAAAGAGTCTCATCCGGCCTCCTAAAGGTTATCTGCATTTAAAGCGTTTTTATATTTTATCACAGGCTTCGGTTACGTCAATACAAGTAGAGTAAAAACTTATTTTTTTGTCTTTTTTTTATTTAATGTTATAATCTACTCATGAAAGGGAAAAAGATAATCAGAATTATCTTATGGTCGGTGGTCGGTTACATCTCACTTATTCTAATACGTTTCCTATTAATACCGGAAACTGTGGGAAAATCAAATCTGACTTCAATTAAAAATGAACTCGTCTATGTTCGCGACTTATTTTTTCCTTATATACCGGTAATTATTGGTTTGGCGATAGTTTTAAAAATACTTGAAAAAAAATAGCCGCTACCACTGACGGTTAAGATTCTTCATCTGACGGTTAAGGTCCCGTTGCTGATCGGCTAAATCCCGCATCTGACGGTTGATTTCATTCTGCTGACGCTTATTCTCAAGCATATAGCCTCGCATTTCTTCATTCTGTTGCTGTTCAGCCTGGCGCTGTTCTTTTACACCTTCCATTATGATTTTATCAAAATCATCTTTCTGCTCTTTTTGACGTTTCTTGAAATCCTCACAACCTGATAAAGTAACCCCGATCATCAGCAAAACAAATAATCCCGGATTTTTTAGACGAAAAAAGCTTCTCATTTTTTTTATAATCATAAATCTTAATTGTTTGAAACAAGCTACTCTAAACTTTCAATTCTTTTTTCATAATCGGACATATCCTGCTTAAAATCATTAATACCCTGATAGATTTTTCCTTGGCTATTAGTTTTGCTATAATTGTCATCTTGATAAACTTCTCGATACGATAATTCTTTCGGCGTTTCTAGAGTTTGATTAAAAGCCAGATTTTTAACCGAAAGGCTTTGGGATAAATAAACCGCAACGATGCCCAAAACCAGCAAAACTATGACCATAGCCAACAAAGAAACGGATTTTTTCCTATTCATAAGATAAGTTCATTATAGCAAAAAAAACGATTTATCTATACCAGAAAAACAAAAATTTTAAATACTTAAACAACGGCTGAACAATCTTGTTTCTAATATCCTATACCACAAACCTTTACGGCAGAAAGGCTGTTTGTAAGCGTTATCATTAAAAGATTGGTTTATCGCCACAAAAAAACCTTTAATATGGTATCATTTGACTAAAGGGGAGGTCTCTATAATGGATAATAAAAAGAAAATTTTGACTGAAGAACGCCGTAAAAGCAAACGAATCCCTCAAAGCTTAAACGTCATAAGATGTTCAACCAAGTACCTTTTCGAAAGACATTATCTGAGTAGAGATATCTCTGAAGATGGAATTTGTCTTTTGACAGAAACAAAGATGGAAATAGGTGAAATTATCGAGTTAGGTATAATTCTATCTGAAGATAAAGAACCGCTAAAAACAAAAGGAAAAATTTTAAGGAGAAATGAAACAAACGATCCAAAATATCCTTTTCTCGTCGGGATTGAATTTGTCGATATTCCCAAGGAAACCCATCAGGAGATAAAAAAACATCTCAAATACTACATTTTAAAAGAATAGATTTAATCGTCTGAATCCTGGCTCTTTTTGTTTCCATCCGTTCGCTGATACCCCTTGATTTTTTCCGGAGGAAGTTCAAGACTTGAGCTATTCTTAAAATAGTTTGCCGACAAAACAACCAATACCGCGAGAAAAACAACCGGGACTAAGAGAAATAGGGTTAAAGCCATACAGTTAATCTTATTTAATATTTTCCCTCAAAATATTACAAAACAGCTGGCCCTGTTCAATCGCGTCTTCCAAGGCAATATGGCTTTTCTTGCTTTGATCAAACCACTCCTCAGGCATATTGCTTTTTGTTACATCATAAAATGGTTTTTTCAGTACCGCCATTGCGTAACTTTTAATATCTAATGCCATATACTCAAACGGGCTTCTTCCGACAAATTTCATTAGGTACCAATAGATATAATTAAAATCAAAAGAAGCCGGATAAGCCAGAAAAACCGGCCGGCCGCCTAAATTATCAAGCCAATTAACATAACTCAACATTGCCTGCTCGGGATTCTGTAAATCCTTGCGACAAGCGTCCCAAGCATCTTTTTGGCCTTGCCACCAATGCATTGTATCAGAATCCTGAGAAGCGCCGGGTAAAGTCTCCAGGTTCGCTGAAAAAGTAGAAATAATCTCTTTATTGGCAAGCATAGCAGCCGAACCAAAACTAAGCATAGAATAAACCCCCGGGATCGGGCCATCAGACTCAACATCAGTACTTATAAATATCTCAACCATAATTTTTTATTCCAATTGACCTTGAGTTATCCTTCTCTACTTCAAATGGGCTTAACGAGTAAGTTTCCGGCTGATTATTTTTGTTTCTGAGAGCCAGGCTGAAAGATCTTATCCAGGAATTTCGCGGCCCAAACCTGTCCGCCAACCCCAAAAGCAACAATAAAAGTCAAACAAATAGTGACAAACCCGACTCCGACAATTGTCAATAATATCTCCTGAGGTAACCCCAAACGGACAAGACAAATGATAAAAGTAAAAATAATAATACCCGTCCTGACTATCGAAGCCTGTATCTCAGGCCTAGGAGTGTTAACTTTTTTTGCTATCAAAAGAATAACTCGCGAACAGCCCATGCTTAAAAACATGCCTAATATAAGAATAATAGAAACTTTCAGAATAGTTACTACATAAGATATCACATCTTCCAGCAAATAGGAGGTTTTATACATTTTCAATTGATTAAAAGCCATAATAACGACAACAAAGATCATCAACCAGTAAATAGCCGAGCTGACAATTTTGCCGGGACTAGCCTTGCCATTATCAGCCTTGAAAATAGCTGAAACCCCGATCTTTTCTACTAAGGAATCAAAATTTATCCGGGCAAAGAACTTTGTTAAAAGAAATTTAAAAAACTTAGCGACAAGCCAGCCGGCAAGGAAAATTAAAATAACTTTCAGCAAATTAGGGATAAAACTCATAACTTCAAAAAGCATATCCTCCAGCGGCCGAACAACAAGATTTTGCCAATTACTTAATATTTCCATACCCCCCCCCTTTTTATTTTACAAATTCAAACATTGAAATTACCTATAATTTTATCTTTTTTATAACTTAATGACAAGAAAAAAAGAGGAAAAACAAAAAAAGCGAAAACCAAAAATATTTTTTTAACTATGGTCTCGGCCTTCGGCTATAGCTCGAACGATATCACGTTTAGTCAAAACACCTATTAGACGGCCATCTTCAACAACCGGGAAATAATAAACCTGAGTCTCTATCATTTTTGTTGCCACCGCCTCAATTGTCATTGCTGAGCTTATCGTAACCGGATGTTCGCTCATAATGTCTTTTACCGTACCAGCGGTTATTTTCTTCATTTCTTGTTCAAACTGTTTCAATCCTAAGGTAACAAACCCTAACGACAAGTTCAAAATAGTCGGAAGATGAACATTCTTATCCTGAAAAAGAATTCCTTCTTCCAAAACAAGGCCCAATAGGCGGCCGTCAGCATCAACCACCGGCGCGCCGCTTATATTTCGTGCGATAAACTCTTCAGCCAATTTGTGAACGTCCATATCAATTCCCACAGTATAAACTTTCTTTGACATGATATCCTTTACAATCATTAGACATCTCCTTAAATCGTTTTACTTTTTATCCGATTTTTCGCCTTTTCTTTTGTTAAGAGGCACATAATCTAAATCAAACTGGCCGACATATACCGCCCGGGGACGGAAAATACGATTGTTTTTTAAATACTCCAAAACGCGGCTTGTCCAGCCGGAAACCCTGCTAACCGCGAAAATCGGTGTGAACAAATCAGCCGGTATCCCCATACAGGAGTAAACTATACCAGAATAAAAATCAACATTAGGGAAAATTTTCTTTTCAACTCCCAAAGTATCAACAACTTTTTTTTCAAGCTCAGTCGCGACATTAAAAAGTTCAAGCGATCGCTTATTCTCACTTTTTTCAACCAGATACTTCGCTAACGGTCCAAGGACTCTTGCTCGAGGATCATAGGCTTTATAAACCCGGTGACCAAACCCCATAATTTTATCTTTACGGCTTCGGGCTTTCTGATACCAATCTTTGACATTATTTACCGAACCGATTTTTTCAAGCATATGTAAAACCTGTTCATTGGCTCCGCCATGAAGCGGCCCGTTAAGAGCGGCTATCCCGGAACCAACAGCAAAATATAGGTCAGAAAGTGTTGAAGCCACAACCATTGTGGCAAAAGTACTGGCATTCATACCATGATCAGCATGAAGAATAAGAGCGACATCCATTATTCGCTCTTCAACCGCGGTAGGTTTACGGCCAGTCAACATATAAAGAAGATTGGCGGCATGACTTAACTCCGGATCAGCTTCTATCGGAAGATGACCTTGACGCATTCTTGAGACAGCCGCGGCAACCGCCGCGACGCCGGATATAAGCTGGTAACAAGACTTAAGCCCCGAGGGCGAATTAAGTTCGGAAAACTTATTGTTGCGTTGAGTGATCTTTCCATTGTTGAATTCGTAAATAGCATGTTTTTCGCCCATTGGCCGCGTTTCCATCGGAATAGAATCTTCATCAGAACTTATCGGAGGATAATCCGGCCGATAAGTACGCTGATCAACATAAGAAAACTCCCGGCGAAGCAAATTCGATCCCAAACGCAAAGCAGCCATCGAGTTCATTTCTTCTACCGGAAAACTCATTAAGGTCCGAATTGTTTTTGGAACAAAACGGTATGAAACCAGATCTTTTTTAAATTTTTTAAACTGTACAGCCGTAGGTAAATGCCCATGGATCAAAAGATAAGAAACTTCTTCAAAATTAGAGTAAGCGCATAAATCAAAGACATTATATCCCCGGTAAATCAATTCACCCGAAGAACCATTAACATAGCCGATTTCGCTCTCACAAGCGATTGCGCCTTCTAACCCTGGCCCGACCAGACAATCTATCGGCCATTTTACGGGATTAGTAAATGATTTCTCCTGGCCGGGTTTTATCTCCTGACGAGCTTTATTGGCCGCTTTTAGAATAATATCAGTTATTTCCTGAGTTGATGAATGAGGCATGGCTAACTCCTTAATTAAAGATATAGACTTTCATTTTGCTTACGATCCGTAAGATTTCTTTCAACAAAAAACCAAAAAATCAAAAAATAAAAAAATCTGAAAAAGATATTTGGTGTTTAATTTTAGACTAAACTGTCAACAATTGCAAGTGTTTTATAAAAAGGCTGGCGATTGGTATTATCCAAAGATTGTCTCAACAATCGATATTA
Organism: Candidatus Omnitrophota bacterium; assembly: GCA_028711575.1. Taxonomy (GTDB): domain Bacteria; phylum Omnitrophota; class Gorgyraeia; order Duberdicusellales; family 4484-171; genus JAQTSA01. Next base: position 8,680 of record JAQTSA010000052.1, read on the forward strand.
ATTCCTGAGGTTTAACCGGTTTAGAAAGAAAATGGTCACCCGATATCTGATACCCCAAATGTTCTGCTTCCTCCTTCTGAAGTAAACCGGTAAGAAAAATTATTGGTATCTTATTAGTACGCTGATCTTTTTTTAGGATCTCACCGACTTCACTTCCAGAAAGAACCGGCATCATGATATCAAGAATTATTAAATCCGGTTTTTCACTAAAAGCGATAGTTAAAGCTTCCTTACCACTCTCAGCCATAAAAAGGTTATAATAACCAGCCTGATAAAGATAGCGTTTCATAATCATACGGTCCTGTTCATTATCGTCAACAATCAATATTTTTTTACTCATAAAAACTCCTTAACTTAAACCAATGACGTTTTAAACCTTCTCACCGTCAAAGAACCGACAGCTGACTGACAGACCGCCAATAATAGTTAAACCCCTCTACCATTGACACAAAATCATCATAATTAACCGGCTTAGCAAGATAACCGCTGGCTCCGTGTTTATAACTATTCCTTATATCCTGATGATTTTTTGAAGATGTGAACATAATCACCGGAATATGTGACAACGAACTATTTTTGACCCGGCAAAGAGTATCTAAACCTGAACTTTTAGGCATATTAATATCGAGCAATATCAAATCCGGCAAGGGATACTTATCTTTGTCGGCATAATCATTTTTATTTTCCAGATAATCAAAAAAATCGCCGGCACTACCAACTACAAAAATATCTGTTTTGGATTTGGCTTTAGAAAAGGCCCGTAAAGTAACTGTAACGTCGGCATCGTTATCATCAGCCAGAAGGATTCTCAATTTCCGCCCGTAATCACAAAAAGATTCAATCATCGCTAACCCTTTTCTTATAAACTAAACGTTCTTTGGCAAAGAAAAGTGAAACACTGAACCTTTACCATATTCAGAATCTACCCAAATATCACCGCCATGGTCTTCGATAATCCGCTTAACGATACTTAACCCGGCACCGGTACCGTCATATTCTTTCTCGGAATGCAGCCGCTTAAAGATACCAAAAATTTGTTTATGGTACTTAGGTTCAATCCCAATGCCATTATCCTTTATAAAAAAATCAAAATAACCCTTCATATCATTATACCCGATTTCGACCCGCGGTCTATCGGGATTATTTTTTGAGGAAAATTTTATTGCGTTATTAATAAGATTAAGAAAAACCTCGCTAATTTTTATTTTATCGCAATTAACTACCGGGAGATTACGCTCAAAAATTATATCAACGTTATAATCCTTAATATCAAATTCTATTCGTTCTAAAACCGAGGAAACAATCTCGTTCATATTGACTTGTTCATAAGGGTTATTTATTCTTGACATCCTTGATAAGGTCAGTAAATCATCGATAAGCTTGCTCATTCGATTAGCTCCCCGGCGAATTCCTTCTAAATAAGTTTTACCCTCATCATCAAGTTTATCCAGGGAATCCTCAATGAGAAAACTGGCAAAAGAAGACACACCGCGTAAGGGAGCGCGTAAATCATGACTAGCGGTATAGACGAAACTATCAAGTTCATGATTGACCTTCTCCAACATTTTCTTTTGTTCCTTTATTTTTTCTCTCTCTTCTTCGACTTTATTTTTAGCTTCAATAAGCCGATCAGCCATCTGATTAAAGGAACTGGCCAAAGTTGATATCTCATCATCAGCTATAACCGAAGCCCGTTCATTTAAATTGCCTTCACTTATCCGAACCGCGGTTAATGTCAATTTTTTTATCGGGTTAGATATTGACCGGGAAATCAGAACAGCCATCGTCACAACCATAACTAAAAGCACAAAACTTATAGCAATCAATACGTTCTTAAGCCGATTCCCCGAAGCAAACACTTCACTCGTATCAATTTTTATTACCATCCCTAATCCCGACAAGGGCAAACTTCGCCATAAAGTAAGAACTTTCATCCCTCGATAATCAACCGACAGCCCCTTACCTTCTTTACCCTGGACAGCATTTTGGATATCGATATTATCCTTTTCTCCCATCGAAACTGTTTTTTTAACAGCATTATATCCGGGAAATCTAAAGTCGTTTATATATAGCGCTTCATTATTAACTAGAGTGCCTAAAAGGGTTTCCCCGGACTGGCCTAAGCCTCGATAATCTTTAACAAACGGCTCAAAAACACGGTCATCAATTCGGGCAATAACCGCTCCTGCAAACTCCGGCCCGTTAATAATCGGCGCGACGATATAAACTATAGCCCGGTCAGAAACCCAATCATAACTAAACCGGGATATTTCGGTGCGGTGAGTTTTCATCACTGAGATAAAAGCATTGGCAAGTTCCGACTTCCCATGTACTGCCTGCTCATACAAAGATTGGTGATTATCCGAATCATTAACCGAAAAAACTATCTCACCAGTCTTTGATACAAGGAACAAATTGTCACAATCAAAGTTTTTCTTGTAATAGGTAAGAATCGGCCGGTATGAATCATCCAAAGCCTTATACTGATCAGAATTTATTCCCCGCGTCCGATAGACTTCAGAGTACTTGCTGACCGCCTCAGTAATGTCGCTCATTAAAGCTATTTGGCTAATACTAAGCCGGCGGTTACGAAAATATGATTCAATCTGATTAGCCTTACTATCGGCGACAACATTTAATCGATTCACAGCTTCTTCTTCAAGAATAGAAAAAAAACTATTAAAAGATACAAGGATAGATATCGCTAAAGGAACCAGGGAAATAAACAAAAAACAAATGATAAATTTACCCTGAATATTTATATTTCTTTTTTTTCGCATCCTGATTAAGAAGAATACTTAGCTTTAAAAAGAGGTTTCAAATTTCCTTACCTTAGATAAAGCCTTTCAAAAAAAAAGGGAATTAGCAGCCCCTCTTCATAAAGAAAAGATAAAGATAGAACCAAAACCTAAAAAACTTTTTTTTAAAAGGAACTGTTCTAAAGACTTATTTTATATTTCAGTTTTTATTTTTGCTCCTCTTTGAATTTTTTTTAACAACAAGAATGCAAGAAATAAAATCAAAACTATCCAAAAAGTCCGAACCAAATACTTGACAAAAATAGTATAGCGCAATTTAACCCAAGGAGCTTCCTCCTCGGTTACAAGAAGTTTAGAAAATTTGAGTAACTGACCCTGACGGGGGACGGTAACTTTAATCGGTAAAACTCCTTTGTTAATAGAAGGCTTATCTTGATATCGAGTGACAACCGAAGAATATTGAGACCCGATATTGCCAATTTCGTTACTAATAGCTTTTTTTACCAGATTAGGCGTATATACTTTTACCGGTTTAACATCGCCATCAGCATAAAAGTATTTGTAGCCTTGAGGAAAATAAACCGACCAATAAACTTCACTTAAAGGTATGTCAACTTTTGGAAGAGTCATTTTAAGCGACCCGCCGAAAAAATTCATCTTTTTAAATTTGTCAAGATAGACTATCTCAACCGGAAACTGTCGTAGATCCTCACCTTGCAGTTGTGATTTTTCTAAAGGAATAAGCACGTTACCCTCTTTATCAATTGCCGGTTTAACCGGTTTACCGCTGACAAAAGCGCTCCATAAAGTAGCTTTAGGAGGAAGGACCAGCCTTAAAAACTGT
>JAQTSA010000001.1 GCA_028711575.1 Candidatus Omnitrophota bacterium
TTTGCTTTGGCTTTTTTGGCTGCTTCAGTAAACCATTATTTGCCTCATTATCTGCTGTTATCTTCCGGTTTTACAATTGTTTTCATTTCAGCCTTTTTCTTTAATCGGTTTAAATCATTGTTCTTTCTGGCTGTAAAAAATTATTACTTGTTAATTATTACCTGTCTTGTCGGATTGTTTTTGGTTTTACCGGCATTTTATTCTTACATCGAAAGCAAAAATTATGTTTCTCCGGTAAGACAAGCTGAAGGTAAAACTTCAGGTTTAGTAGAGGATGACGGGAAAATATTAGGCAGTTGTAACGCGCCGTTCTGGGGATATCGAATCCTTGTTGAAGGACTGAATAATTACCGGGCCAACATTCATCACGCTTTTTATTTTGGTATTATTCCGCTTTTATTTTCAGCGATTGCTCTTATTGGCTATCGTAACCGATATCTTTGGTCTTTTTTCTTGGCGATGCTGATCATCTTGTTGTTTGGCCTGGGCAATGACTTTTGGGGGTTTCGTTTTTGTTCAAAATATATTCCCGGGTTTTCGATGTTCAGGCATACTTTTGAGCTTGGCCACTTTGTCAGTTTACTGTTGATCTGTCTTAGCGGTTATGGCTTTAAGATTATCTTTTCTGATCGAATTGACGCTCTCCGGTACCGTCAATTAGTAGTTGTTTCTTTTTTATTTTTAATTCTAATTGGTTTTGTTTCACAAAAGATCCACGCTATTATTTTTACGATTATCGCGATTCTGCTTGTAGTTATAATCGCGACAGTACGGAGGTTTCCGGCTCAACGAAATAAGAAACTAATTTTATCTTTTTTTTATTTCGCGGTATTCTTTTTCAGTTTTTTCGACCTTTTTATAATCCAGAAGTATGATGTCTGGAGCGCTCTTTCTCTTTATCAAAAGTATTCTCAACAGGTGAAGTTTCCTGAAATCGAGATGGTTTATCCCAGCCGGAGGAACCTTTATTTTAGCGGCCCTGATCCGATATACCCGCCTGATTTCCGGCCGCTTATTTTTCGGGAAGCTATAGCGCTTGATAAAAAGGAGAGTTTCTCTATATTTAGGAACTCAAGATATGATGATCTCATAAAATATTCGCCTGATATTTATAAAACCAGAAAAACTCTTGGTGTTGAAAGTTCATTGTACTATTTAAGTTCGAAATTGGCGGTATTGCCGCGGGATACTCCCAAAGATGTATTTATTCGTCAGATGTATGAGAGCAATCAACGATTGGAAGGAAAAGTTTTTTTATATGATAATGATTTTGCTGATTCAATAAACATTATTCCGGCCGAATCGGATCGGGCTTTTATCGGGTTTCGCGCTATAAACCGGTCTCCAAATTCGGTTGAATTTTACATTAATTCCTTAAACGAGGGCATATTAGTCCGGCGGGAAAACTTTCATCGCGGATGGCAGGCGTTTATTGACGGTAAAAAAACTGAAATTTTTCGGGCTAACCACGCTTTCTCAGCGATACATCTTCCCGCGGGAGAGCATCAAGTTCGTTTTGTCTTTAAGTCTGTTTATCCGGTTTTGATTTCAATTCATTCTTTTTTTGTTTTTGCGGTTACGATTTTATTTAATATTTACCTTTTTAAATATAACAGAATAGAGGTTGATTAATGAAACAAAATTACAGTATTTCAGCGGTAATCCCGATGTATAATGAGGAAAGTTATGTTGCGGATGTGGTGTATAAGCTAAAAAAAGTTTTAGAGTCTTTAACTGATGATTTTGAGATAATAGCGGTTGATGACTCAAGCACCGATAATACCTTAAACCTCCTTCAGTCTTTATCACTCAGTGAAAAATGTATTAAAATAGTCAGAAACCCTCAAAACCTTGGGCTTGGCGGGACTTTGCGGGCCGGGTTTAACCGGGCGACAAAAGACCTTATTTTTTATACTGATGCCGATTTACCATGTGATTTGTCAAACTTAAAAACAGCTTTAACTGTCGCTAAAGAAAATGATGCTGACATTGTCGCGGCTTATCGCAGCAACCGGATGGTTGAAGGCTTGAAACGGTTTATCTATTCAAGATCTTATAACTTGATTATCCGGTTACTTTTTGGTGTTAAGGTCAAAGATATCAACTTTTCTTTTAAGCTGTTTAAATCTGATAAATTAAAAAAATTGGATTTGTTTTCTAACGGGTCTTTTATCGATAGTGAAATAATAATTAAAGCAAAAAGATCCGGTTACAAAATTGTTCAGATACCGTTAAGATACTGTTTGCGCCAGCGGGGGGTATCTAAGCTAGACAACTTTTCAAATATAAGGGTTATAATTTGCGAAATATTCAGTTTTATAAAGAAGAATAAGGCCCGATAATTATGAGAAAGGCGGCTGATTTAAAAAAAGAAACCTTAAGTCTGTTTAAGCTTTTGCCGTGGCAAAAAAGATTATATGTGGTTTTAAGGTTTCTGACTTGTCCGTTTCAGGAAATAGCTGAGTTTGTGCCTGATTCCGGAACGGTTCTTGATTTAGGCAGTGGAATGGGTATTTTTAGTTTTTATTTGTCAAAAAAATATCCTGGTCTTTCTATTAAATCTTTTGATTATAACCAATCGAGAATAGCTGTCTGTACCGAGATAGCATTAAAAAACAGTATTTCTAATCTATCATTTTCTGCCGGAAACATTGTTAGTCAGGATTTTGCTGATAGCGCTGACTGTATTTTATTGAACGATGTTTTCTACCAGTTGTCTTTAGCTGATAAAAAAAAGATAATAGAAAAGTGCCTGGAAAAGCTGAATTCGAACGGCTATTTAATAATAAAAGAAGTCGCTAAAAAACCGTTGATTAAGTATTGGTTTTGTTATTTTCAGGAAGTATTTGTCGCGAAAGTCTTAGGATTAAACCAGGGGTTAGTTAACATTTTAAGTGTTAGTGAAATGCTTGATCTATTAGGCCAGTATAAAGTCTCAGTATCGGTAACGCTGTTGGACCGGGGGTATTTTTATCCTCATATAGTTTATTCTATTAAAAAAAGATGAGTAAAGTCGTTTTAGTTAATCCTTCATTAAGTGTTGACAGCCGTTATGGCGTAATGTCTGTTGCCGGGGGAGTAGAAATACCCTTTGGTATTTGTTATTTAGCCGGGTATTTAAAAGAAAAAAAAGTTTCTGTCCAGATAATTGACGCTTGCGCATTAAATCTTGACAGTGATGGCCTCATCGGTCAGATAAAAAAGACTAATTGCCGTTATTTAGGAATTACTGTTACAACTCAGCAGCTGCCCTCGGCCGCGGCTGTTGCTGAAAAGCTGAAAAAAGAAAATCCTGAACTCATAATCATCGTCGGCGGCTGTCACATCAGTTCTTCTTATGAAGAGACTTTGAGACAGAATCCTTTTTTTGATTATGCTGTTGTCGGTGAAGGGGAAGTTACCCTTTTTGAACTGATAAAAGCCTTAGACAATGGCCAAGACCTTGCTCAAGTTCCGGGGGTTGTTTTTAGACAGAAGGGTAATATAGTTTTTAGCGGACAAAGAGAAAGGATTAAAGATATAGATTTGTTGCCTCTTCCGGCTTTTGATTTGCTCAGCGACATCCGAAAATATTATCGGCTGACAATTCAGAACGTTATTTTTCATCCCGGGGTTTCAATTATTACTTCCCGGGGATGTTTTGGCAAATGTGTTTTTTGTGACCGGTCGGTTTTTGGTAATTGTTTGACCAGTCATAGTCCGGAGTATATCCTTAGAATGATAACATCGCTGGTTGACAGTTATGGTATAAAAAGTGTCATGTTTCAGGACGATAACTTTTTTTTGCCAAAGGCCAGGCTGTTTAAGTTCTGCGATTTGCTGGCGGCAAGTGGATTAGATCTTAAATGGTCGGCATCTTCACGGATTGACGCGGTAAGCGAAGAGTTGTTGATTAAAATTAAACAAAGCGGCTGTTGGCAGATTTCTTATGGGATAGAGAGCGCGAATCAGGAGATACTTAAGTTTTATAACAAAAAAATAGAACCGGAGCAAATCAGAAAAGTTTTATCAATGACCAAACGTTGCGGGATATTAACTAAAGGGTTTTTTATTTTTGGCGGGCCTAAGGAGAGTGAGGAGAGTTTAGCCGAGAGCATTGAATTTATGTTAAACGCTGATTTGGATGATGTAAGTGTTACTTTTTTTACCCCTTATCCCGGTATCGAGATCTATAAGACGATATCGTCTTATGGTTCTTTTGACGCTGATTATCAAAAGATGAGTTGTTTTGATATTGTGTTTGTTCCTTTTGGTTTAACGAAAGAGAAACTTCTTTATTATCAGGCAAAAGCTTTAAAACTTTTTTATTTCCGGATACCGGTAATTTTTTCCTATTTAAAACGGATACGGTCTTTTTCCTTTTTTTTGCGTTTAAGTGCCAGCTCTTTGGCGCTGCTTTTAAACTTTTTTAAAAAGAATGAGCGATTACGAAAAGCGGTTAATAATTAATGCTGATGACTTTGGATTGACCAAAGGATTTAACCAGGCAATCACCGATTGTTTTTTAAGCGGCGCTATAACTGGGGCGTCGTTGTGCGTTGTTGGTGAAGCCTTTGATGAAGCGCTTAAAATCTATCGTGAAGTCCCGGGGATGGACCTTGGCCTGCATCTGGTTTTAACTGCCGAACGTCCGGCGGCAGCCCGGGAATCGGTAAAAACACTTCTTTTACCGAATGGTTTTTTTTACTCTGATGTTTACCAATTCGCTAAAGCTCTTATTCTAAAGAAAATAAAAGCCCGGGAAGTTTTTATAGAATTAGACGCTCAATTTAAAAAGGCTTTAAATAACGGCATAAAAATAACGCATGTCGATAGCCATCAGTATGTTCATCTTTTACCGCTGGTTGACGATATTGTAATTGAGTTGTCAGAAAAGTATAAAGTTCCCTATATTCGCTGTCCAAGTAATGATTTGACTATTCACTCGAAAACGGTCTCAAAAAGTAGACGGGTGCAGGGATTTTTTTTGAAAATATTTTCCCGGCGGTTTTTAGCTAAAATGAAGGCGTATCATTTTAAGCCTAGTCCTAATTGTTTTGGCTTTTTATCGGCCGGCAATTTGAGTTATCAGTCAATGGAAACAATTCTTGCTTGTTTACCGCCGGGGATAAGCGAAATATCCTGTCATCCCGGATATCCTGATTCGAGTTCGGAAAAGAAATATTCTTTTTGGAAATACAATTGGCAATCGGAAGCGGAATTATTATGTTCGGACAGATTTTCCGATATGCTTTTAGCTAAGGGGATTGCCCTTGTTTCTTACGGTCAGCTACTAGAGGAGTGAGATGCCTTTTATCCGGGAAATAAAAAAAGCTCTGCTGATCAATCCGCCTACCGGCATTTACGACCGGTTTGAGAGGTGTCAGGCTCCGGTTGAGACTGAAACTGTTGAGCTGATTCGTCCACCGATGGATTTGTTGTATTACGGAGCGGTTTTACAGAATAATCGGGCTGAAGTTCTTATTCGGGATTATCCAACTGAAAAGAAAGATTGGGCCGATCTGGCCGACGATATTAAGAGTTATTCTCCTGATATGCTTTTAGTCAGTTCGACTATTCCCACCGAGAAGGAAGATTGTCGGGCTTTCCAAATAGCTAAAAATATTGATAGCGGTATTATCTGTGTGATTAAAGGTTTTTTCCCCGATAAGGGACAAAAAATTTTTAGGGAAAACGAATCTTTAGACTATCTTTTTCGTGAGGAGTCGGAACTATCTTTTGCCGCTTTTATCGGGAGAACTAACTTAACCGAAATTAAAGGGTTAACTTATCGCAACGGCTCAAAAATCGTAACCAATGATGATTCCTGGGTGACTGATTTGGATAGTTTGCCTTATCCGGCAAGAAATCTGATTAATAACGCGGCCTATAAAATGCCCGATAATGGAAACCCGATGGGGCTTATTCTTGTTGCCAAGGGGTGTCCTTATTCCTGTCGGTTTTGTCTCGTTCCGGCGGTCAGCGGTAAAACTGTTCGTCTTAGAAGTACTGATTCGGTGCTAGCTGAAATAATCGAGTGCGTTAATCGTTATGGGATAAAAGATTTCTGGTTTCGGGCGGACACCTTTACTGTAAATAAAGCCTGGGTTCTCGACTTTTGCCGGAAAGTTAAGAACAGTAACCTAAATATTCGTTGGGCGACTAACAGCCGGGTTGATACAATTGATGAGTCTTTGGCGGCGGCATTAAAAGGTGCCGGCTGTTTTTCTTTAGGCTTTGGAGTTGAGTCCGGCAGTCAAAAGATTCTTGATAAAATGAACAAAGGAATAACTAAAGAACAAATACGTAAAGCTGTGTCAATTTGTAAAAAATATAAAATACAAACCTATCTTTTTTTTGTCTTGGGCCTGCCTTGGGAGACGGTAGAGGATATTAATGAAACTATTTCTTTTGCTCGTCAGCTAAACGGTGATGTCTTTAATTTTTCTTTAGCTACCTATTTCCCTGGTACCGATTTATATGATTTTGCTGTTTCTGCCGGTTTGATCGATGAGAGTAAAGATTATTCCGGCTGTGATTATGGTCATCCGATGACCGGAACTTTGTATGTTTCTCGTCAGGACTTGATCGCTTTACAAAAGAAAGCTTACCGAAAAATACTTTTTCGGCCGGGATATATCGTTCAGTGTCTTAAAAATATCAATAACCCCCAAAAAATTTATTGGTACGCTAAATCAGCATTACGTATATTTAAACAGTTAACCTGAACATGAAAAAAGTACTGCTAATATTTGCGTCGGCTAAAGTCAAAGGTAATTATATTAATAATCTCCCTCCGGTAGGATTGTTTTACCTGGCATCAGCTTTAAAAAAAGGAGGGTTTACAGTTTCGATTTGTGATTGTTCAGTTGATGATTTTAGTTTAAGAGGAATAGCTCAATACGACTGCGTCGGTTTTAGCGTTAATATTTCTAACTTTGAGAATACTGTTAAACTGATCAAAAAGGTAAAAAACGCCAGTAAAACAGCTTTAGTTGTTGTCGGGGGGCCTTTACCAAGTGTTTCTCCCGAGATATTTTTTCCTCTAGAGCTTGACGCTGTTTTTATCGGTGAATCGGAAGCTAGTTTTATAGAGTATCTTAACCTGAAAAATCCAAAACAAAGCCGGAATCGGGGATACTATTTTAAAGATTCTCAGGGAGAATGGAAATTTAATGGTGATTACCCCTTTATTGAAGATTTGGACGGCCTTAGTTTTCCTCTGTTTACAAAAGAAATGTTAAAAAAATATTATACGCCGGTTAAAAAGAAGAGCCCGGTATCAATTATGATATCTTCCCGGGGATGTCCTTACCATTGTACTTTTTGCTGCAAAATTTTAGGAAGTAAATTTAGAATGCGTTCAGCGGAGAATGTTGTTAATGAAATAAAATGGCAAGTCGATTCTCTTGGCGCTAAAGAAATAGTTATTTATGACGATAATTTTACATTGAATAAACAAAGAGTGATCGATATTTGTGATTTAATTATTTCTCAGCGGATAGAGGTTAGTTTACAGTTAACAAACGGAGTAAGGGTCGATACTCTGGATCTAGAGCTATTGAAGAAGATGAAACAAGCCGGAGTCTGGATGATCGGTATTGCCCCGGAAAGCGGCGACGAAAAGACTTTAGAAAAAATTGAAAAAAAGTTTGACCTTGATCAGGTCGTCAAGGTACGAAATTGGTGCTTGGGCCAAAACATTAAAGTCTGGTCTTTTTTTATGGTTGGCTTTCCCTGGGAAGATCGGGCGCTTATTCGCAAGACGATTGATTTTGCCTTACGGCTTGACGCTGACATAAGTCAGTTTTCTCAAGTTACTCCTTTACCAAAGACAAAGTTGTATGACGATTTCTATAGCAAGAAACGATCGGAAACTTTTGAAAATGATATTAGTTTATTTCACGTTTCCGGCCGGTTGACCGAGTGCGGCTTAAGGCCAAAAGAACTGAAAAAAATGATCGGCCGGGCCTATTGGAAAATCTATTTTAAACCTAAAAAAATGCTGAGACTTTTAAGAATTTTTAAAATCACTGACCTTATACGTTTGAGCGGTTACACTATTCGTTCGCTTCTTGGCGGAAGTAACTTTAAAAAAAGAGATAGTTAATCTTGATGGACAAGATAAAAGACATTTTGCCCGCTGTTATCTTAGCGCCGATGGCCGGTATAACTTCTTACCCTTACCGGTTGCTAAACCGCGGTTTTGGTTGTGATTTCGCCTTTACTGAAATGATTGACGTAAGATCTTTAACTTATAATAGTTTAAAAACCAAAGCGATGCTTGCTCCTCAGGAAAACGATTCTCCTTTAGGGGTTCAGATCTTAGGAGAAGATGAGTCGTCTCTATCTCAAGCTCTTGATATTTTAGAAAGCTATTCTTTTAAGGTTATTGATTTCAACGCTGCCTGCCCTCAAAAAAAGGTAACATCCAAAGGTAAAGGCGCGGCCCTTTTACGCGACTTAAAAAAATTAAGCCGGCTTTTAAAAATATTAGTAAAAAAATCAAAAGTACCGGCGACAGTTAAAATCCGCCTGGGCTGGGATGAGTCAAATTCGGTTTCTGATTTAGCCAAAGAAATTGAAGATACCGGTGTCAGCGCGATATTTGTGCACGGCCGGACTAGAATGCAGTTTTATCGGGGCAGTGTCGATTATCAGGCCATTTCCAGAGTTAAGAAATCGGTGTCAATACCGGTAATCGCCAGCGGAGATATTTTGTCGGAGTCTTTAGCCAAACGGATGTTTGACGAGACCGGTTGTGACGGGGTATTAGTTGCCAGGGGCGCTTTGGGTAATCCCTGGATATTTAAGCGAATGAAACTTTTTCTTGAAACCGGCGAACTTGCTGTTGCTGTTAACAGAGAAGAAGTCGCGCGGGTAATGAGAGAACATTTCAGGTTGTACACAACTTTTTTTGAGGAGCGCCTTTCGATAGTTAAATTTTATAACTTTTTTATGTGGTATACTAAATTTTTTCCAAGGGCAAGAACCTTTCGCCGAAAATTGATGTACGTTAAAACGGCAAAGCAAATGCTTGAAATTATTCAGGAATTCAGTGATTCCTGATGGTTCTTCAACAATATCTCTGGCTTGCTAGGTTGAGTCAATTGTGATATTATTTTATCGTAGTTTGTTTGATCGTTTAATAAACTAAGGAGGTTGTATGCAGATTTTTTTGTTTATTATGGTCGGCGGCGCTTTAGTAGTGACAATTTTTCTCTGCAGTCTTTATCTTTTCAACAGTTCCGGTGAAGCTAAAGAGGTGGATGATGTATTGGCGCGGGAAAAGAAATCTTTAGAACAGATGAGTTACGCTCAGCTGGAAGCGCTGACCAAGGAACGGATTGAAGAGCCATTAACCTACGGCCGTTGTACTTTTAAAAAAATTGTTGAGGGCGGAACTATCGATCATGGCGGCAGCCGGCACTTAGAAGTCCGTTTGACGATTAAGGGAACTAAAAATAAAGGGTTAGACGAGTCAGTTGTGATTAAAAAAAGTAAAGAACTTTAATCTCATTAATCGATAGAGGGATATGGAAGAAAAAAGAAGATACCGCCGGCTTAACCGGTCGTTTATCACAAAGTTTCGGTTGAGTGCTGATAATAATGCGTCAAGCTCAGTTAATTTACCGGCGAAATGGGATATCGTGACTATCCGCAATATCAGCGGCAGCGGTATGGCGTTTATTTATCATAAACCTTTTGTTGAAGGGGTTTTGTTAGAGTTTGAGATCACTGTTGCTTCTTTGCATCGGTTGGTAAAATGTTTGGGTGTTGTTTGTCGGGTTGATTCTTTAAATGAGGCCAAACCAGGCAGTAAAATCATTCCTCTTTACGGGATAGCTGTTCATTATACTGAGATAACCAGAGAAGAACAGGAGGCTATTGATAGAGTCGTTGAGGCTTTCATTAACGGATAATTTTCTTAAAGTCTATTTTATTTCACAGCCAATTTTATTTTAAGTAGTTTTGTTATTTCCGGCAAATATAACTACAATTTTCTTATCGGTTTATAAACTTTTATTCTATTTTAGGGGTTACTTTTTTTATGAGTCAATAAAGGTTTCTATACTTTTTTATTGAAAATAGTTTAAATCTTGGTACAATTCTAATATTCTAGCGCGTTGCGCCCGTGGCCCAATTGGATAGGGCATCTGGCTTCGGACCAGAGGGTTGCAGGTTCGAGTCCTGCCGGGCGCGCGTTTTTTGAACCGCGATTCAGTCATCAGTGTTTTAGCGATTAATTTAAACACCGATGATCACAAAGTCCTCGCTTTCAGCGTGGCAGCAGATGATCACCAATCCGAATCTTACTTCGTTGTAAATCTTCGGGGATAACAGCGTAGTGGGTTTTTCTTCTTGAGCGAATCTTCAAACGAAGCGTCATAAGGGGCAGAGCCCCTTTTGAGGACCGAGTGCGCCATCGTAGATGGGCGAGTGCGTAAGGACTCTCGGTCCTGGTTGCAGGTTCGAGTCCTGCCGGGCGCGCGTTTTTTGAACCGCTGTTAAGATATTGGCGATTCAGCGATTAAGGCTTTAAAGTTTCGAAAAAAATGTTGTTAAAATCCCGCTTGCTTTGCTAATCAAATCTAACCACTTTCCAAAAAGAATCTTTACAGACCGGTTTAGATAATTTAAAATAGGTACAACATTGTTTATTCCAAAAAGTTTAAGGAGGAAAATGAAAAAACTTATTTTTTTCTTGCTTGTGCTTTTAACCTTGTCTCATCCGCTTTATTCTAAGTCGATTGTTACTTTTAAAAATGGCCGAATTGTTGAGGGAGAAATAGCTGAGCAGACCGATGAGTTTGTTAAGGTAATGTTTGAAGGCATTACAATAACTTGTTGGCTGGATGAAGTAGAAAGTATAGTTTCTGAAGATGGTACTCTTTTTAAGCCGCAAGTGATGTCGGCCCAAGTATCAGTGCAAGATGAGTTTATCCAAAGCCAGGAAACTCCGGAATCAGTATATTATAACCAAAATCAAGTTTCATATGAGGATAAGAATGAGTCAGAGTCAGATTCTTTAAATCGGTCCCAACAGACCTCTAGAGTTGAAATAGACCCAGAGTTATCAGAAGATGATCCGGCTTTAGATTCTACTTCCCGCAGCTTAAAGAAAACTGAGCTTCTTTTGTCGCCTGAAGAAACTAAAATCAAAAAGCTTGAAGAAAGAATTAAACTACTTTTTAATATCCTAAATTATATTGTTTGGGGCTATTGTCTTATGCGGATAGCAATTAATTTAAGGGTAGTAAACCCTTGGTGGTCATGGATACCCTTTTTAAATTTTGTGTTGACGTGTGATGTAGCTGAGAGGCCTCGAAAATGGGCTTACTCTGTATTCGCAGCAGTATTTGGTATGTTAGTTTTTCTTTTTATAAGTCAAATTTTTATTTTTATGGGTTTTTACTCTTTTATCTTGATAACTCTAATGGTCTTACCTCTTTTTATAGTCGCTATCTTTTCTCTTGTGATTTTTATACGCTTGTGGATATCTATTGTTGATCGGTTAGGAATTTCACGGTGGTTGGTTATACTTTTGTTTGTTCCTTTATTTAATTATTTCTTTTTGTTCTATCTTGCTCGAATTAAGGTAGACTAGTTGAGCCTTATATTTTTCTTGTCGAGCGATGATAAAAATGATACAATTCATGCCTTATTTATGCGCCCGTGGCTCAATTGGATAGAGCATCTGCCTACGGAGCAGAAGGTTACAGGTTCAAATCCTGTCGGGCGCGTACTTCCTTCGTAGTAATTAAGTTAGACACAGATGATCACAGAGTCCCGCTAACGCGGGAAGCAGATGATCTCAGATATGTGTTATTTAGGAAATAGCCCTTTTGGGAAGAGTCAAACGATTGTCAAACAGTAGTCAAACGCACCTTCGGTCCTTTGTACCTTCGGTGCTGTCAAACGTTGTTTTACGAAGTGACTAAAAGATTGAGCGATTACCAATCCGAATCTTACTTCATTGCAAATCTTCGGGGATAACAGCGTAGTGGGTTTTTCTTCTTGAGTGAATCTTCAAACGAAGCGTCATAAGGGGCAGAGCCCCTTTTGAGGGCCGAGTGCGCCATCGAAGATGGGCTAGTGCGAAGCACTCTCGGCCCTGGTTACAGGTTCAAATCCTGTCGGGCGCGTACTTCATTAATAGTGATTAAGTAATTAAGTTATTAAGTGATTGAGTGAAAAGCCAAACGATTGAGCGATCACCAATCTGAATCTTACTTCGTTGTAAATCTTCGGGGATAACAGCGTAGTGGGTTTTTCTTCTTGAGTGAATCTTCAAACGAAGCGTCATAAGGGGCAGAGCCCCTTTTGAGGGCCGAGTGCGCCATCAAAGATGGGCCAGTGCGAAGCACTCTCGGCCCTGATCTCAGATATATGTTATTTAGGAAATAGCCTTTTAGGGAAGAGTCAAACGATTGTCAAACCGCCCGTCCGCCTGCGGCGAGACGAGGCTGTCAAACAATTGTCAAACATTGTGGGGAAGGGATTTCAGGATACGAATTATTAAGATTTATTCTAAAGCAACTGTTTGACGCTCGCTCAGGCGAGCAGTTTGACAGGCGTATCTCGCCTGTTTGACGTGAACGTAGTGAACGTTTGACGGTCTTTTAATCGGGTGTAGGGTGAAGATAGATTTAGTAAAACGATAGTCAAACGTTCTAAGAGGAAGGGCTGAATATTTGGAAACAACTGTTTGACGCTCGCTTAGGCGAGCAGTTTGACACGCCGAGGCGTGTTTGACGGTCCCGCAAGGCGGGACCAGGTTGACGAAAGCGTAGTAAACGTTTGACGTTCGCTCAGCGAGCTTTCGACTATCCTGCTGCTCTTGTATTTTTGTCCTTCTGCTGCCAATTCTCAGTAAATATATATTCTTTTTTGTTTCTGTAACTTTTTCTATATAAAACCGGAAATTGCGGTAAAATAAAATAGCAGTTTTTAGTCGATTGAACAAGGAGGGAATATGAAAGTAGTAGTTATTTATTATTCAAGGGGCGGCACGACAAAATCTATGGCTGAGTTGATACATAAAACTATTAATTCGAAAGGTGTTAAAGCCGATATATTCGCCGTTGACCAATTTTCTTATAAAAATTTGCTTGATTATGACGGAATTATTATTGGGTCACCGACATATTATGGTACATGTTCCTCTGAGATAAAAAAGTTGATCGATGATAGCGTGTCTTTACATAAAAAACTTGACGGTAAAGTCGGAGGCGTTTTTTCTTCTTCGGCCAACGTTGCCGGAGGAAACGAAACGACAGCCCTTTCGATATTGGAAGCTCTTCTGATCCACGGGATGATCGTTCAGGGTGACCCCCAAGGTGACCATTATGGCCCGGTTGCTGTTTCCGGTGTTGATGAGAGGTGCAACAACAATTGTGTTCGGTTTGCCGCGCGGTTTGTTGACCTTTTAAAAAAAATAGTATAATAATTGGTTGGAAATAGCTGATAGCGGAGTGAGGCATTTATGGCAATAACGGTGTTTGTGACGATACCCAAAAAAGAAGCTGAGAACATGGCTAAAATGCTGGTTGAAGAACGAGTCTGCGCTTGTGTTAACATTGTAGACGGTGTTAAATCATTCTTTTGGTGGGAAGGGCAAGTTGATACTGCCGAAGAATCTCTTTTAATCATAAAAACAAAAGAGTCTCTGTTTTCCAGGTTAAAAGAAATGGTTTCGGCTAATCATTCTTACAGTGTTCCGGAAATAATATCTTTTAAGATCGATAACCTTAATCAGCCTTACTTGGAATGGTTAAATAAAGAAGCTAATGCTGCACCAAATACTTAGTAAATTGGAACATATTTTTTCGATTAACCCTGTCCTTGGGTTGGTGGTGAGTTTTTTAGCTGGGGTTGTCGCTAGTTTTTCCCCTTGTATTTATCCCCTGATACCTATAACGCTTGGTGTTATTGGAAGTGTTAAAAGTTCAACTCACAGCAAAGGTAAAGGGTTTATTCTAAGTTGCGTTTTTGTTCTTGGCATCAGCGTTGCTTATTCGGTGTTAGGCATCGTTTCGGCTTCTTTAGGCGTTTTTTTTCATACTTTTTTTATCCATCCGATAACATACCTTTTGTTAAGCCTGGTGTTTCTAGTTTTAGGACTTTTGGCGATGGGTGTCGCTCTATTCCGGTTACCCTGGTTTTCGGTTAATTATCTGCCTAAAAAACGGGGGCTTATCTCGGTTTTTGTTCTTGGCGTTATAAGCGGTTTGGCAGTTGTTCCCTGCAATTTCCCGGTGTTAGGTTCGATTTTAAGTATCATATCACTTAAGGCTAATCTCGTTTACGGAGCAGTTGCTTTATTTTGTTTCTCATTGGGGTATGGGTTGATACTTTTAATCCTGGGAAGTTTTACCTCACTCATTGATAAACTGCCGAAACAAGGCCCTTGGCTTTTAAGGATTCGGATGGTTTTTGGTGTCGCTTTGATTTTTATGAGCGGATATTTTGGTCTGAAATTTATAGCAATTGTACGTTAAAAAAGGTAGGTAACTGTGAAAAAAATTTTACTTTTTATTTTGTTTTTAAACTTTATTTCTTTTTCTTATTCCGATAGCTATAACCTCTCGGATTTGGGCGGCAACCAGGTCGCTTATGACAAGATCACAAAAGAAGAGAACACTATTCTTCTGATGTGGACGACATGGTGCCCTTATTGTCGAAAAGAAATTGTTGATCTTAACAAAAATTACATGAATTATAAGAATGTTTCGTTCGTGGTCGTTAATTTGGGAGAGAAAAAATCCAAAATAGACAAGTTTGTTAAATCGGTAAAGTTAAACCCAGAGTTGTTAAAAAAGTTTGTGACTGACCCGGAATCTAATCTGGCCCGAAAATTTAATATTATAGGTATTCCGGCATACGTTTTTCTGAAAAACGGCGAGGTTATCGCGAAATATAATTTTATAAATAAGCAAATAATATCTGAAATTTACGAAAATGAGTAAATCGCTAATAATCGATCTTTATGAGCTGACTATGGCTCAGGTTTATTTCAAGTATAAATCTGAAAGTTTAGCCGGTTTTGACCTTTTTATTCGTTCGGCGAAACGTCCTTTTTATGTTGCTTGCGGGATTGATGAATCGTTATCCTATATTTCTGATTTACGCTTTAAAAAGGAAGATATTGATTACTTAAAAAGTTTAGCTCTTTTTGAGCCGGAGTTTTTAAAATATTTAAAATCGTTTCGCTTTAAAGGTGAAGTCTGGGGCGTCGGCGAGCCGGAAATAGTTTTCGCCGGGGAACCGATCTTAAGTGTCAGAGGTTCTTTAATCGAATCACAAATTGTTGAGAGTGCTCTGCTTAATAAAATTAACCTGGCGACAACGTTGGCAACTAAAGCGGCACGAGTTGTTTTTGCGGCTTCCGGCCGGGGGGTTTATGATTTTTCATTACGCCGGACTCAAGGTTCGGCCGCGGCTTTGAAAGTTGCTGAATATTCCTATATTGCCGGCGCTCGAGGCACTTCCAATGTTCATGCCGGATTTGTTTATGGAATTCCTGTTGCCGGAACAATGGCCCATTCTTTTGTAATGAGTTTTGAGCGTGAGCTGGATAGTTTTATGGCTTTTAGTCAGCAGTTTCCCGCTAAATCGATTCTTTTGGTTGATACTTACAATCTTAAACAAGGGATTGCGTCGGCAGTAAAAGTCGCAAAATTTATTGAAAAGAAAGGGTTTTCCCTGCTGGGTATAAGGTTAGATAGCGGCAACTTAGCCAAAGATGCCTTTTTGGCCAGAAGAATGCTTGATTCCGCCGGGCTCGTTGACACACAAATCTTTGCTTCTGGCGATTTAGATGAGTACAAGATCACTGATCTGGTATCTCAAAAAGTCCCGATTGACGCTTTTGGTGTTGGAACAAATATGGGATGTTCATCGGACGCGCCTTTTACTAATGTGATTTATAAGCTTGTCGAGGTTAAAAACCGGCAAGGAAAGTTTATGCCGACGATGAAATTGAGTCAGGGTAAGATTACTTTGCCGGGTAAAAAACAGGTTTTTCGTACTATCGATAAAAAGGGATTGATGATTAAAGACGTTATCGCTTTGGAAGGCGAGAAACTGAAGGGCCGCAAACTGCTTAAAAAACTTATGAGTAACGGCCAAAAAATTTACAAGAAAAATAGTTTAAACGAAAAAAGAAATATCTTTTCGGCGAAGTTCGCCGAGATTCCGGAAACCTTTAGAAAGCCTGATTGCTTACAAACTTTCCCGGTTGATATAAGCCGTAAGTTAAACGCTTTAACCGAAACTTTAAAAGATGAAATAAGTATGAGATTTTCTCCGCGAGTTATTTTTATTGATATCGATACCCAATATGGATTTTTAAAAAAGGGTTCAAACTTGTATGTTCCGAAAACCGAGACTTTGCTGGATAATATAAAAGCGCTTACCCGGCTGGCTCAAGAAAAGAAAATTTTAGTTATTTCTTCCCAGGATACTCATTGTTCCGGCGATCCGGAGTTTAAGCGGTTTCCGGTTCATTGTTTAAAGGGAAGCCTGGAACATAAAAAGATAAAAGAGTCGCTGTTAGGGAAACGAGTGGTTGTGCCAACAGATAAAATATTTCATTTTTCCTGGTTGAGTTCTTTGGTTGAGAAAAATGATCAAATTATTATTGAAAAACATATTTTTAGCATTTTTTCGAATCCCAACATGTCTAGTCTTTTAGAAATAATATTTCCTGACACGATATTCCTTTATGGGCTGGTTACGGAATATTGCGGAGGGTATTTTAAAACTGGGCTTTGCGGTTACAGTGGTTACGGATGCGGTTAAAGAAATATCCGTCCAGGAAAAACAACGATTGTTTTCTCTTTGGAAGAATAAAGGAGTTAAGTTTATTACGACTAAGAAACTAATTTCTTTTCTGGAATAGATCTGCTTTTTTATAGTAAGTACCGGTCAATATTATTGACACCCCACTTTTTTTGTGATAATTTGATAAATTCTTATGAAAGTAATAAAAAAAATCGGCATTATTGGGTATGGCAACATGGGCCAAGCTTTAGCTAAGGCCCTTTTGGCTGAGACCAAGGTTCCGGTTCAGGTTTACGATAAGAAAAAACTCAAAAAAACAGAGTTAAAAGGAGTTAGTCTTTGTGAAAATCCCGCGGCTTTGATTAAAAGTTCGGGCGTTGTAGTGTTAGCGATTAAACCTCAGGATGTATCCGATTTTTTAAAAGAGCAGGGCTCAGTTTTTTTAAAAAAGAAGAACCTTTTGATAACGATTGTTGCCGCGATTCCTACTACTGTTTACGAAAAGTATGTCGATAAAATAAGGGTTATCAGGGTTATGCCTAATCTGGCAGCTAAAATATCTCAGTCGGTTTCTTTTCTCTCTAAAGGGCGGTACGCTTCTCTTGATGACTTTAAGACCGCTAAAAAGATATTTTCTGTTGTTGGTGAAGCGTTTGAGATAAAAGAATCGTTTATCGATAAGGTTACAAGTATTACCGGAAGCGGTCCGGGGTATGTATACTTTTTTATGAACAGCCTATATCAAACCGCTTTAGAAATGGGCTTTAACAAAAAACAAGCTAAAGAAATGGTTCGTTTGACTTTTTCTGGGGCGGTCAATTTGTCAGCTTGTTCGGATAAAGAATTTTCTCTTTTGATGAGTGAAGTGACTTCTCCCGGCGGGACTACTGAAGCCGGATTAAATATTTTTAAAAAAAATAAACTTGATAAAATAATTGCTCAGGGTGTTGAATCGGCTTATTTGAGAGCAAAGGAATTGTCCTCAATTTATAGGAGGGTTTAGTAATGAGTAAAATTGGAGTTATTGGCGGGAGCGGACTTTATGACCTTGAAGGTATTACTAAAAAAGAGGAAATTAGCCTCGATACTCCTTACGGTACTCCTTCTGATAGTTATGTCTTGGCCCAAATAAATGGCAGGGAAGTGGTATTTTTGCCTCGCCATGGAAAGAACCACTCTATTTCACCTTCAGAGATCAATTACCGGGCTAACATTTATGGTATGAAGGCTCTTGGCGTAGATAGAATTATTTCGGTATCGGCTTGCGGATCTTTGAAGGAAGAATTAAAGCCTTTGGATTTTGTTTTGCCGGATCAGTTTGTAGATAGAACTAATCAAGCACGGAAATATACTTTTTTTGATCGGGGAGTCGTTGCCCATGTTGGGTTCGCTCAGCCGGTTTGCGCTGAGTTATCTAAATTTGTTTATGATTCTGCTTGCCAGGAAAAGGTTACGATTCATTCCGGCGGTACTTACCTGAATATGGAAGGCCCCCAATTTTCAACTTTAGCCGAATCAATGCTTTATCGCCGTTGGGGGATGGACATAATAGGTATGACTAACCTTGCTGAAGCACGCCTGGCTCGGGAAGCTGAAATTTGTTTTGTGACTTTAGCGGCGATTACCGATTATGATTGTTGGCGGGAAAGCGAAGAAGCTGTTACCGTTGATGTTGTAATGGGAAATTTACGGCGTAATGTTGATAACTCAAAAAGAATACTCAAAAAAGTTTTAAGCGAGATGCCGAAAAAAGATAACTGTTCTTGTAACGAAGCCTTAAAGTATTCGATCGTTACTGATTTGAATAAAGTAGATCCAAAAGATAAACAACGGCTGGGTGTAATTATTGATAAATACAAGAAATAGAGGTAAATCAAATGAGTGTTTTAGTTGTAGGAACTGTTGCCTTAGACACGATAACTACGCCCTTAGGCAGAAAAGAAGCTATCCTTGGCGGTTCGGCCGTGTTTTCCGCTCTCAGTGCAAGTTATTTTAGTCCGGTTAATTTGGTCGCTGTTGTCGGGGAAGATTTTCCTCAAGATCATATTTCACTTTTAAAAAAGAAAAAAATCAACCTTGATGGCTTGGATTGTGTAGCCGGAAAGACTTTTTGCTGGACCGGCGTTTATGGAGAGGATTTTAGCGACCCGGAGACTTTAGCTACGGAATTAAACGTTTTGGTTGGCTTTAATCCAAGCTTACCGGAGAGCTATCGCGACAGTAAATATGTTTTCTTAGCCAACGTTGACCCGGATATTCAGCATAAAGTCTTAGCTCAAGTTAAAAAACCGAAACTTGTTGTCTGTGATACAATGAACTTTTGGATCGCTAACAAACCTGAATCGTTACTCAAACTTCTTAAAAAGGTTGACGTTTTTCTTCTTAACTATTCTGAAGCCCGTCTCTTAACCAGGAAAAATAATCTTCTTGATATCGGCGCTCAGTTAATGAAGATGGGGCCGGCTTGTGTTGTAATCAAGAAAGGTGAACATGGCGTCGTGTCATTTAATTCCGGGAAAGTATTTTCTTTGCCGGCCTGTCTAATAAATAATCTTTGCGATCCGACCGGTGCCGGAGATACTTTTGCCGGGGGGTTTATCGGTTATCTTTCTTCAGTTGCGAAGTGGAATGAATTGTCGTTTAAAAAAGCTATAGTTCACGGCAGTGTTATGGCTACTTTTGCTGTTGAAGATTTTAGCGTTACGAAGCTGGCGGCGGTAAACAAAGCCCTGATTAACCGGCGGGTACGGGAATTAATTAAAATAACAAAAATTTAAAAATGAACTACAAAAACACCCTAAATTTACCGAAAACATCTTTTCCAATGCGGGCCGGATTAAAAGAGCTTGAACCGAAGATGCTGAGTTTTTGGAAAGAACTTGATATTTATTCCCAGATGCTGAATGCTAAAAAAACGCGCGAAAAGTTTATTCTTCATGACGGCCCGCCTTACGCCAACGGTGTAATACATATGGGCCACGCTTTAAACAAAATCCTTAAAGACATGGTAGTTAAAGTTAAAAATTTTGAAAACTATAACTGCCCGTTTATCTGCGGTTGGGATTGCCACGGTCTTCCGGTTGAACATCAATTGCTTAAAGAGCTCAAACTTACTAAACATGATGTTGATCAGATAAAATTTCGCAAACAAGCCAGGAGTTACGCCTTAAAGTATGTTGATATTCAAAAGAAAGGGTTTGTTCGTCTGGCTGTTTTTTCTGATTGGGACAATCCCTATCTTACTGTGAACACTGATTATGAAGCTGGTGTTTTGGAACTGTTGTCGTTTCTTGTTAAAGAAGGTTATGTTTATCGCGGACTAAAACCTGTAAACTGGTGCGTGAAGTGTGAAACGGCGTTGGCTGAAGCTGAGGTTGAATATCAGGATAAACAATCGCCTTCAATATTCGTTCTTTTTGATGTCCTGAAGTCCGACAATTTATTTTCTCGGGAAAAGGTTTCTTTTCTTGTTTGGACGACGACACCTTGGACTTTGATTTCTAACGTTGCTGTAGCTGTGCATCCTGATTTGACCTATGTTTCGACTGAGTATAACGGCCGAACTATTGTTTTAGCTAAAGATCTAATTCCTTCAATCGAAGGAAAACTTGGCGTTAGTTTAAATATTATTTCTGAGTTTAAAGGTTCTGACCTTTTGCCAATTGTCTTAAAACACCCGTTTCTTGAAAGAGAGGCCAGGGTAGTTTTAGCTGATTATGTATCAAATGCTGATGGCAGCGGTTGTGTTCATATCGCGCCAGGCCATGGTGAAGACGATTTTCGTGTTGGCAAGGAATATGACTTAGAGGTTAGAATGCCTTTGAATCCAAAAGGTATCTTTGAAGGTGAGGATAGTTTTTTTGTTAAAGGCGATACCGTAATCCAAGCCAATCATAAGATTTTGAGTGTATTAGGCGAAAAAGGCGCTTTAGTTAAACAGGAGAACATTACTCATTCTTATCCTCATTGTTGGCGTTGTAAAGAACCAATCGTTTTTAGGGCGACTTATCAATGGTTTGTCAATGTGGATCATCGCCAGCTTCGCGATAAACTATTGGCAGCGATAAATAATGTTAATTGGATACCTCAATCAGGGTTTGAACGTATGAAGGGTATGGTCCGGTTACGTCCGGACTGGTGCCTTTCTCGGCAAAGATTATGGGGGATACCTATACCGGCAATAAAGTGCCGAAACTGTAATGAAATTATTCTTGATTCGAAAGTTATTGATATGGCTGCTTCTATAGCTGAGACTAAAGGCAGCGACTCCTGGTTTACTGATGATTTGCAATCTTTTATTCCCCGGGGATTCAGCTGTCCTAACTGTTCGTCAATCGAGTTTGATAAAGAATCGGATATTCTTGATGTTTGGTTTGAATCGGGCGCGAGTTTCCTATCGGTTCTTCAAAAGAACGATCAACTCCGGTTTCCGGCGGATATGTATCTTGAAGGTAGTGACCAGCATCGGGGATGGTTTCAGGTTTCGCTTATACCTTCAGTAGCTAAGGAATCGGTTGCTCCTTTTAAAAATATCCTTACCCATGGGTTTGTTGTTGATGGTGAAGGTAAAAAAATGTCAAAGTCGATGGGTAATGTTATTTCTCCTCAACAAATAATAGATCAATATGGCGCTGAAATTTTACGGCTATGGGTTGCCTATAGCGATTATAATGAAGATATAAGGCTTTCCGAAGGGATATTGAGGCAATTGACTGATATCTACCGTAAAGTACGCAACACTATAAGGTTTTTGCTTGGTAACCTTTGTGATTTTAATCATGAAGAAATGGTCGATTTAGAAGATTTGGATCCAATTGACGCTTATATGCTGGCAAAGTCCAAAAAAACTTTTTTTGAAATAATCGGTTTTTACGATGATTGTCAGTTTTATAAGGCTTGTCAGAAAATATTTGATTTTTGTAATCAGGACCTTAGTTCCTTTTATCTTGACATTCTCAAAGATAGACTATATACTTACTCACCAAAATCTAGACAACGGTTATCATCACAGACTGTTCTTTATTATATTTTGCAAGAACTACTCAAGGTTATCGCTCCGGTTTTATCCTATACGGCTGAGGAAGCTTATGGTTATTGTGACCTTTTTCCTAAACGTGAAAAGAGTATTTTCTTAACGGTCTTTGATGCTGAGTATGCTGATTTTGATGTTTCCCTGCTGTCGCGCTGGGAGAGAATACTTGAGCTGAGAGAAAAGGTATTAAAAGAGTTAGAAAATAAAAGAGAATCCTCGGTTATCGGTAGTTCTTTGGAAGCATCGGTTGAGTTATGTTTTAATAAAGACTATGATTTCTTTTTTGAACTAACACCGGTTTTGAAAGAGGTTTTTATCGTTTCTCAACTTCTAATTAAGCAAGGGGACTTTTCGATAAAGATTGTGAAAGCTCAAGGCGCGAAATGCCAACGCTGCTGGAATTGGTATAAAGAGCTTGAAGATAAAACTGATATTCTGTGTCCGCGTTGTCAGAACGCTTTAGATGAGAAGAGTGGTTTATAAAATGTCTTTTGTATCTAAACAAAGCTGGCCTGTGCTTAACGCAGGGGTGATTAGCATTTAAAGAGGAGGATCGTGTAATGAAGAAAAAGTTCCCCAAAAAAGAACTTAACGAGTATAAAGAAATTTTGTTAAATCTTCGTGAAGATTTGATGCAGCAGATTCGTGATATTTCTGAAGATACACTTATGAAATCGCAGAAAGAAATGTCAGGTGATATGTCTGGGTACTCTCTGCACTTGGCCGATATGGCAACGGATAATTATGAGCGGGAATTTAACTTGGGTCTTGTTTCCAATGAAAGGAAACACCTTTTAGAAATTGAAGATGCTTTGAAACGGATCGAAGAGGATGATTATGGTTTTTGCCATAGTTGTCAGAAGCTTATATCTAAAATACGACTCAAAGCTGTACCGTTTTCCAAGTATTGTAAGCGTTGCCAGGAAAAACTGGAAAGTGAAACCCGTCGCTGAGAAATAAAGATTAGCGTAATCCTAAAGCCTGAGGCATGAGGTTTAGTAGTGCATTTAGTTGTATGTACAGTCGCATCAAGTATTTTTCTTCTTGAGCTGCTTATAAAGAATTATTTTCGTCTGTTTTACGCCCACCAGTCTTTACCGATAATCAAAGGATATCTTAACTTTACGGTAGTGTTTAATACCGGGGCGGCATTTAGCATTTTAAGAAATAGCCGGTTATTGTTAATTGTCATCGGTATCTTATTTATTTGTTTTTTTCTTTTTTTTATAAAAAAAGAAGCGACTAAAAATAAGTTTGTTCTTGTCTGTTACGGCCTAATTTTAGGCGGCGCGGTTTCAAATTTGTCGGAAAGGATTTTTCTCGGGTATGTAGTAGATTACATTGATTTACGAATTGCCGGAGAGAATATCTGGCCTATCTTTAATATCGCCGATTCCAGTATCTGCCTGGGCGTCTTTTTTTTATTTATACACTCATTTTTTAGTAAAAAAAAGGATGGGAATGAGTGAAATAGAAAAAATAAATGTGCCTGAAGAGGCCTTCGGAGAAAGACTGGATAAATTCCTGAATCAAAAAATAAAATCACTTTCCCGGGGAAAGATAGCCTTGATGATTGAGTCAAGCGAAGTTTTGGTTGATGGCCAGGCCAAAAAAACAAGTTTTCGGCTCAAAGGAGGAGAAGAAATAACTTTTCAAATAATCGAAAAAAAATGTTTGCTTATGCCCTATAAGCGTGATATCCCTATTATATATGAGGACGAGGCGATAATCGTTATTAATAAACCTTATGGTTTAGTTGTCCATCCGCCTCAGGCCGGCTATAAAAAAACCTTAGTTAACGCTCTTTTATATCTGGGCAAAAAGTTGTCAAATATTGATCCTGATCGTCCCGGGATAGTACATCGCTTAGATAAGGAAACCAGCGGGGTAATGGTAATTGCCAAAACTGATTTGGCTCATACGCTTTTAGTCGATCAGTTTAAGGAACGCAAAATATCAAAAGAGTATCGGGTAATTTGCTGGGGGGTATGTGAAAATGACGAATTTAAAGTTGAGTTGCCTCTTGGCCGGGATAGCCGTAATCGATTACAGATGAAAATAAGCTTTCTTAATTCTAAACCTGCCGAAAGCAGGTTTTCGGTTCTCGAAAGGTTTTCTGATTCAAGTTTTCTTAAAGCAAAGATTTTAACCGGAAGGATGCACCAGATTAGAGTTCATTTAAAGTTTCTTGGGTTTACTATTGTTGGCGATCAGAAGTACGGCAAACGCGATAATTATAAAGAGATGCTTTTACATTCTTTTAAATTAGGGTTTTATCATCCGGTCAGCAATCAGTTTGTCGAATTTCAGGCTCCTTTGCCGGAGCGCTTTAATTCTTTTTTGAAGGAAAGGAAGCCGATAGATGTATAAAATAGTGCCGATAAAAAAAATAAACAAAACTCTTTTTGTCGCGGCCGATAAATCTATTTCTCACCGGGCTTTGATTCTATCATCACTGACTAAATCTAAAACATTAATTTCGAATATTCTAGATAGTGATGATATCAAAGCAACAATAGATTGTCTAAGGCGGCTTGGAGTAAGAATCGTCTTAAAACCTAAATCAATCGCTGTAGTTTACGGTGTGGGGAAATATTTTCTTAAAAAGCAATTGGTTAGGTTGTATGCCCGGGAGTCGGGAACGACTATCCGTCTGTTAACCGGTATTCTTTGCGCTCAGAAGTTTCCGGTCAAGTTTGAAGCCGGGCCGACTTTAAACCTTCGGCCGATGGCCAGAATCGTTTATCCTTTAAGAGAAATGAGCGCTGTTTTTAAAAATAAGGAAAGGAAACTTAAGACTAATTCCGAAAAAAATATATATCCGCCGCTTGAGATTGAACCGGCCAAAGCTATAACTGCCGGCAAATTTAAAATGGCAATTGCCAGCGCCCAAGTCAAATCAGCTTTAATTTTTGCCGCTCTTTATGCTCAAGAACAATCAGTAATAATTGAACCATATAAATCCAGGGACCATACCGAACGGATGCTTTCTTTGTTTAAAGCCGGTATTAAGGTTAAGTCGTCACGGATCGCGATTAACCCTTTAAAGAAACTGGTTTCACCGGGTAAGATTTTTGTCCCGGCAGACTTTTCCTCGGCAGCTTTTTTTATGGTGTTAGGCCTTATCGCTAAAGATAGCAAGATCTGTTTGAAGGACGTTAATCTTAATCCTACTCGCTCCGGGCTGCTTAAGGTTTTACGAAGAATGGGCGCAAGAATAAAAATCGCAAACAAAAAAAACGGGTTTGAACCTTATGGCGATATTTTCGTTGAGAGTTCTAAGCTTATTTCTGCCAATGTCTTGGCCGACGAAATACCTTTGATGATTGATGAGATTCCGATACTTTGCGTCGCGGCAAGTTTTGCTAAAGGTGTTACCAGGATATTTGGCCTCAGAGAACTTAAGGTTAAAGAAACTGACAGAATAAATTCGATGGTAAAAAATCTTACCCGTGCCGGAGTGAAGATAAAGGCTTCTAGCTACAAGAACAAAATAAACAATCAAACAGATTACTGCTTAACTATTTCCGGCCAGACTCGATTTAAGAAAGCAAGTTTTAATAGTTATCATGACCATCGCACGGCGATGAGTCTGATTATTTTTTCTCTTGCTTGCGGCCTTGAGAATAAAATTAATGATATCAGCTGCATTGATAAATCTTTTCCGGAATTTATAGCTATACTGGAAACTTTTTATTGCTAAGAATTTATGAAAATAATCCGCTTTAAGTATCAGAAAAAAATTTCCTGGGGTGAACTTAGAAAAAACGATGTATATTGTTTTAGCATGAGTCCTTTTAAAAGCATCAATTACAGCGGCTTAAAATTAAAACAAGTTGACGTTCAGTTCCTTGCTCCGGTAAACCCTTCGAAAGTTGTCTGTGTTGGACTTAATTACCGCGGCCATGCCCGGGAATTAGGGATGGCGGATTTTTCCGAACCGGTTATTTTCTTAAAACCTCAAAGTTCGGTGATTGGACCTGGCGCGGTAATCAAGTATCCATCTTCTGTAAGCCGTCTTGATTATGAAGCTGAACTAGCTCTTGTTATCGGCAAGACTTGTTCGGCTGTTTCTGAGGAAGCGGCTCTTGAACATATATTTGGTTATACCGGTTTGAACGATGTTACGGCCCGCTGTATTCAGTCCCGGGACGGTCAATGGACTCGCGCTAAATCATTCGATACTTTTTGTCCGATAGGACCTTGTATCGAAACAAACTTAAAAAAGATAACGAACTGCCGAATAAAACTTTATTTAAATTCCCGGCTAAAACAAGATGGCTGTACTTCAGATTTTGTGTTCGCTATCAGGTATTTGGTTTCTTTTATTAGCCGGGTGATGACATTGTATCCGGGCGATATTATTTCTACCGGTACGCCTCAAGGTGTAGGGCCAATGCAAAGAGGTGATACTGTAGAAGTAAGTATAGAAGGTATCGGCCGGTTAAAAAATACAGTGGTTTGATCGTCTTTATTTTTTTTGCCGGGTTTGCGGTTTAGTGATGTTTTTTCCAGAAAGCAGGAGGTAGCTATGAAATCAGTAACTGAACACATAACGTTTGTTACCGGAGACAAGATAGAATTCGTTAATATAACTGATACAGTCCAAACAATCGTCACTAAAAGCGGGATTAAAGAAGGCCTCTGTTTGGTTAATTCAATGCATATTACTTCGTCAATATTTATCAATGATGAAGAACCGGGCTTAAAAAAAGATTTTAAAGCCTGGCTTGAAAAATTGGCTCCCAGCGAAATTAACTTATATAACCATAATTTGACCGGTGAGGATAATGGACACGCTCATCTTAAAAGAACAGTTATGGGGCGAGAAACCGTTATTGCTGTAACTAAAGGAAAACTTGATTTCGGCCCTTGGGAACAGGTTTTTTACGGGGAATTCGACGGAAAACGGCCAAAACGGATATTGGTCAAGGTTCTGGGAAGTTAAATTTGAACCCTGGTTTTTTTTATTGATCAATGTTATAATTTATTGGTGAACATTTTATAAAAATGGGGGAATGATATGCGAAAGACATTTACTCTTACTGAAGTTATGATAGTTTTGATAGTTATCGGGGTTTTGATTACTATTGCTGTACCTATTTATAGCAATATTGTTGAAGGCTCTAAGTCTACTATTTGTAAAGTTAATTTAAGAGTTCTTTTGGGCGCTTTAGAGAGTTTCAGTATGGACGAAAATGTTCTTCCGGCATCATTAAGTCAATTACGTCAGCAAGACCTTCAAAGAGCTTGGGCAAAAGTGTTTAAAGAAGATAACCCTTTTAAAATAAAATTGGCTTATTTTATTGTCGATTTTGACAATCATGGAGCGGCCTATGCTCAAAATTCCTGGACGAAACGTTATACTGGATCGGGTTTGGGCGATTTGGCTTGCCCAAAAGATCTTACTCCCCCGCCGGATGGCGTTTCTTACGGTATAAATAGGGTTTGTTCGGGTATTACTAATGAGCAATATAGCGCCCTTGATCAAGATACGATTGTTATTGCTGATAGCGATAGTGATATTTTCAATTCTGTGGAATATCGGCATAATCATTATCGTATTTTTTCAAAAGTTGAATATGCTAACGCGATAACTAAGTCTCGAGAATTTTTTAATCCCTATATTTCTGGTGATGACAACGGCAATGGTGATGACAACGGCAATGGTGATGACAACGGCAATGGTGATGACAACGGCAATGGTGATGACAATGGCAATGGCAATGGTGATGACAACGGCAATGGTGATGACAACGGCAATGGTGATGACAACGGCAATGGTGATGACAACGGCAATGGTCATGGCCACCAAAATCAAAATAGAAGAGGGCATGGCCGTAGCGATAACTACGGTTTTGGCTGTATTTAAAGTCGGTAATTTATAGTTACTACATAATATTGTGACAAAACGTAATATTTTAGTCCTGGCGGTAATAGGACTTATTTCTTTTTTGAGTTTTTTCTATTCCTCGGTATTATTCTCTTCCCAAGTATTGGCGATTAACGATTTGGTTACTAAATTTGTTTATGCTTTAAATAAACCCCAGCCAGAGTTTTCCAAAGATATAGTTGTTGTAAGAATTGATGATTATTCTTTGCAAAAAATGGACCAAAAATGGCCTTTTCGGCGCCTGGCTTATGCCAAAGCGGTCGAGATACTCAATCGTCATCAAGCGGCGGTAGTTGCTTTTGATATTGTATTCAGCGGTAAAGAAGAACTCAAAGAAGATGATATTTTGTTTTCAGAGACCCTGGCCTTAAGCAAATCAAAAATAGTTATGGGTTCTTACCTGAGGAATGATGATATTGTTTTACCTTCTCAAACTCTGGTTGAGAATGCTTCATTGGGTTTTGTTAACGCTTTAAATGATCGTGACGGTAAGGTTCGAAGAATTTGGGTTCATATCGATCGGGAAGGGTTCTCCGGTTTTTCTTTGCCGATTAAAGTTGTTTCTTCTTTCTTAAATGATGATGTGAAAATTTACGACAGCGTCAGAATTAGAGATAAAATAATTCCCGCGAAAAACTACTCTTATAATTTCAAAAGTTTTCGGCAGGATCCCTCTAACCAAAGCAGTTATTTGGTTCTGCCGGTAAAGTATTCTTTGAAAGAAAAAGATTTCAGGTCAATATCTTTTTATGATCTCCTGCAGGAAAAGATGCCGGAAGATTTTTTCAAAGACAAAATAGTTCTTGTAGGCGCGACGGCGGAAATCGTTCATGATATAGTAGACACTCCTTTTGGCCGGATGCCAGGCGTGTTCGTGCATGCCAATACCGTACTTTCTATTTTGAAAAATAAGTATCTTACTACGCCGGCTTTGCCGGTTTTGCTTTTCTTTTTAGTGGTTGTCATTTTGATTACTGGACTGACGGTTTTAAACTCCAATTTTATAGTTGGCACGGTATATTCAGTTGGCTTTATTCTCCTGGTTTTTTGGGGGGCTGTTGTTTTAGAGGTTGCCGGTTGGAAGGTTCCTTTTGGCCAGTATATTACTGCTAGCGTTACTTTTTTTGTCTTGGCTAATTTTTATAATTATATAAAGTTTTTTTCGGTTTTGGTCATGATTCGAAAACAAATGACTATTGATCCAATCACTAATCTTTTCAGAACAAGATATTTTTATCAGCGGGCGGTGCTGGAGAGGCGAAGTTTACCGAAAAAAAACTGTTATCTGGCCGTTATCGTCTTAAGCGATTTTGAAGGACGGATTAAAGGTAAAACCGGGGATAAGGTTAAAAAAATTTGGCAGAAAATCAATGAAATCCTTCGATCGGTTTCCCCTTTATGGTGCAGGTATTCGCGCGATGTTATTTTGGGGATTCGCAAAGGGAAAATTGATGTGGCCAATCTTTATGATTCGTTAAAAATATTAAGCTTTGAAGAGGATATCAAAGTAAATATAAAGGTTGGTCTCCTTGACGTTGGGCCTTACCCTAATATTCGGGACATGGTTCCTTTTCTGATCGAAGATCTGGAAAAGAAACAGGAAAATGTGGTCGCTTTTCAGAAAAATGAAATCACAGTCCGTTCTAAGAAAACTCATTCCGATAATGATTTTATTTCTTCCTTCTACCAAGAAGCCGAGGAACGGACCCAGGAGTTATTACAGACAAAAGAAAATTTGATTGAAGAAGAACGCAAAACCAAAGATGCTTACCTTCAAGTTATAACATCTTTGGTCAGTGCTTTGGAATCTAAGGACCCTTATACAGAGGGTCATTCTGAGCGGGTATCACATTATGCCGTTCTTTTAGCCGAAAGAATAGGTATGCCTCAAGAAGAAATAAATAAGGTAAGTAAAGCGGCGATTCTTCATGATATCGGTAAAATCGGGATATCGGATACGATATTACAAAAAAAAGATAAACTGACAGACGATGAGTTTAAGATTATTAAAGAACATGAGATCTTAAGCGTTAAAATTCTCCAGCCGATTGAAGAGTTTAAAGAAATATTACCTTACATCCTTCATCATCATGAGGGGTTTGATGGTAGCGGATATCCCCACGGTTTATCCGGTGATTTTATACCTTTAGGGGCAAGGGTTATTACGGTCGCTGATATTTTTGATGCTCTGATTACCGGCCGAAGTTACAAAAAAGCCTATACCATAGAAGAAACTATCAGTATTTTGCTTGAACTAAAAAATAAAAAATTGGACCCATTTTTGGTCGATAAATTTCTGGAGATAATTAAAGAACGGCATATAACTTCATCTTTTGTAAGAAAACCCTGAAAATTTATAAATACCTATCTTTTTGAGGCCTAATGACTAAAAAAGCTTTAGTCCTTTGCTGTGATTTTTTTCTCCAGCGGCCTTAACGATAAAATACTTTAAATTACTTGACGAATTTTGACAATTATGATAATTTAAATTACTAATTTACATCCTGAAATCAGCTATTTTTTTAAATTGGCGGATTTTGATTATAATGAATTAGACGCGAATATAAGAATTTACTAAAAGGATTATATCAGGGAGGGAATACATGAAAAAAATAATAGTTTTTACATTGCTTGTGAGTTTTCTTTTTGTAAATGGCTGTGCCCTTGTTTTTCAAAAAGGTCGTAGCTCGGATTTAAAGAAAATAGAAAGCCTGAAAGAAAAGCTAGATGAATTCGCTAATACAAAAAGTCTGCTTGAAGAACGTCTTTCTCAGGAAATTAGAGATAAGAAAGTAAGTTTGACAAGAGCTGAGAAAGGTTTGGTTATAACCTTTGTAGCTGAAATTCTTTTTGATTCCGGTAAAGCTGTTTTGCGGCAGGATAGCCTTCCTATCTTAGATAAAGTAGTCAGAATTTTAAAAGAGGAAGTTCCCCAAAATAGTATCGGTGTTGAAGGACACACTGATAATGAACCAATTAAACACTCTAAATGGCAGTCCAATTGGGAACTTTCCGCTCATCGCGCGCTCGGTGTTTTATATTACTTAGAAAGCGAAGGTGTTTCTCCAATGCGTTTATCGGCTATTGGTTATGGCGAGTATCAACCGGTGGCGTCAAATGATACCGATCAAGGGAAGCAATTAAATCGAAGGGTTGAGATAGTTATTCTGCCTAAATCAATTAAGAAAATCGAGAAAGAAGACAATATCGGCGGTTCATTTGACGAAGAAGAGCTTAAATAATTTTTTGCTGAAAAATTAGTTGAAAGAGGTTTTTAAGGTATAGATAGATGAAAGATAAACCGTTAATAGTCAGCCTGCTTTTAGGGCTAATAGTTTTTTTGATAATTGCCGGTGTATCTCTCTTAGTTAAGATGAACGCCTTAGACAAGGATTTCAAGATGGTCTCAACTGATAGTCTGACTTATCAGGAAAAGATTGAAGAATTTAAAGTGGCTAAACAATTGCTTGAGAAAGAAAAAAGCTCTTTAGAAGCGAAGGTAAATGAGCTAAGTTATGAGTTAACACAAGTTAAGATGCAATATCAAAACACTCAGAATGAGTTTCTAAAGTTAGAAAAACTCAAAGAAAAGTTGGAAGAAAATCTAAAAGAAGAGCTTATGAGAAGCCAGTTGGTTGAAGAAGAGTTTTTAAAGGCTGAAAAAAAAGTTAATGAGAGTTCCAATGAAGCGGTAGGGCGTAAGTAATTTTAGAAGCTTTATTACTGCTTTTATCAGGGGGCCTTTTAGCCCCCTTTATTTTTTGAGACAAATAAATCTAATGAAAGTTCCAAAACATATCGCGATAATTATGGACGGCAATGGCCGCTGGGCCAAAAGTAGGGGGTTGCCGAGAACGATGGGCCATCTTGAAGGGTCAAAACGATTTCGGGAGATAGTGAAAGAGTCTCTTAATCTAGGGATAAAAGCCCTGACAGCTTTTGCTTTTTCTACTGAAAATTGGGCTCGCTCCAAGAAAGAAGTTGATTTTCTTTTTAATAATATGGCCGGCTTTGTCAAGACCTATAAGAAGGAGTTAATTGCTAATGGCGCGAAATTCAATTTTATTGGCCGGCGTGACCGTTTGCCTCAATTTTTGGTAGGAGAACTTGAAAAACTTGAAGCAGAAACTTATCCTAACAAAAAGTTTATCCTCAATGTAGCCTTAGATTACGGCGGACGCTGGGATATTGTCGAGGCTGCCAAGAAAATAGCTGTTGATTATAAAAACAATAAGATAAAAAAGGAAAACATTGATGAATTATTGTTTAGTGATTATCTTTCTTTGTCCGGAATTTGCCCGCCTGATTTATTAATTAGAACGTCAGGCGAAAAACGAATAAGTAATTTTTTGCTTTGGGATTTAGCTTATGCTGAATTTTATTTTACCGATATCCATTGGCCGGATTTTAAAAAGAGTCAATTACATCTTGCGGTAGAAGAATACTCAAAAAGAGACAGAAGGTTTGGTCGAGATGCGTAAGAGAATTATTTCTGGAACAATTTTTGGTTTAGTTGGTCTGTTTGCCGCTATATATCCTACCTTTTGCGCGGCGGTAGTTACTTTATTAACTTTTATCGCTTTATATGAATTTTTTTATATGGTTGAAAAAAAAGGCGTACGCCTTTTTGTCGCTTTTGGATTATGTGTCGGCACAGTAATCCCGATAACTATTAATTATCGGTTCGCGGTAAGCGAAGGCCGGCAATTTTTATTTATAATTATCGCTTTGTTTATGCTGTTTATATTAGAGCTGACTAAAAAGAAAACTCATCAGGCAATACTTTCTATTTCGGCGACCACCTTTGGTATTATTTATATTTCATGGTGTTTTAGTTTTCTTATTCGGATTCGTCAGTTTCCAGGCGGGGCAATGCTCGGCCTTTTCCTTTTGGTGGTAACTAAATCATCGGATATCGGCGCTTATTTTTGGGGGCGAAAGTA
The DNA here is from genome assembly GCA_028711575.1 of Candidatus Omnitrophota bacterium. Lineage (GTDB taxonomy): Bacteria > Omnitrophota > Gorgyraeia > Duberdicusellales > 4484-171 > JAQTSA01. The sequence continues at coordinate 32,633 of JAQTSA010000001.1, forward strand.
TGGTAAGACTCCGCTGATCAAAAGAGTGAGTCCGAAAAAGTCGTTAGAAGGTTCAATTGGCGGTTTTTTTACGAGTTTGTTATCGGGATTAATCCTTGTACCGTTGACTCCGATTATTAAAGATTTAATGTTCGTTCAGAATGTTTTTTTGATCATAATTTTAGCGATTCTTTCCCAACTTGGTGATTTATTCGAGTCGCTTATTAAACGGGATTGTCAGGTTAAAGATTCCGGTAAACTTTTACCGGGAATGGGCGGGGTGTTGGATGTGATTGATAGTATAATTTTTACAGCTCCGACATTTTATCTTTATTTAACAATGATGCGGTAAGGTTTTAATTTCTATGAAAGACGTACTTATTTTTGGCTCAAGCGGGTCTATCGGGAAAAGTTCTTTGGATTTTTTAAGCAAACACGAAGAGTTTAGAATTAAAGGCCTTTGTGTAAACCGTGATATCCAAACTTTAAAAAAACAAATAGATAAGTTTCGGCCTGGTTATGTTTGCGTTGTTGATGAAGCCCAAGCTGAAAAATTAAGAAAAGTTCTTTCGCCGAAAGTAAGATTTTTTAAGGGCGAAAGCGGATTAAAAGAGTTTTCGGCGATAGAATCCGATATATCGCTTATGGCTATTTCCGGGATATCATCTTTGGTGCCGTTACTTATAAATATCGGTTATACCAAAAGGGTTGCTTTAGCTAATAAAGAGGCTATCGTTATTGCCGGTTCTTTGATCTTTTCAAAAGCTAAACTAAAAAATACTGAGATAATACCGGTTGATAGTGAAATCAGCGCTTTGTTTCAGCTTTTTATGCGAAAATACGATGAATTTGAAAAAGTTTATCTTACCGCTTCCGGAGGAGCTTTAAGAAATTACCCTGAATCTGATTTGCTGAGAATTACGGCAAAGGAAGTTTTGGCGCATCCTAATTGGAGTATGGGCCAGCGGATTACGGTTGATAGCGCGACTTTGGTGAATAAAGCTTTTGAGGTTATCGAAACTCATCGCTTTTTCGATATCGATTATAATAATATCGACGTAATTCTTCATCGGGAATCGATTGTCCACGCGATGGTTGAGTACAGAGATAAGACAGTTTTTAGTTGTCTTTATCCGCCAAACATGTCTATTCCGATAAGTTACGCTTTTTTTTATCCTAGCCGTGTAATGAGCGTTAAGGGCCTAAGTTTTGAAAAGGGGTTGAAGCTATCTTTTGAACCGGTAGATTATACCCGTTATCCGCTTCTGGAGACGATAATTAAAACGGCAAAAAAGGAGGATAACGGATTGGCGGTTCTTAATGCCTGTGATGAAGTCACGGTTGATTATTTCTTAAGAGATAAAATAAAGTTTCCTGAGATCGCAGGAGTTTTAAAATATTTTTCAAAAAAGTATCCCTCAGCGATAATAAAAAACGTAGAGGACGTTTTTTATTGGGATCGGTGGGCCCGAGAAAAAACTAAGGAGTATTTAGAAAAATTATGTTAAGTGCAATAACTTTTATTTTAATGATAAGCTTTCTTATTGTTGCTCACGAGTTCGGTCATTACCTTGCTGCCCGTAAATCAGGTGTTAAAGTTGAGAAGTTCGCGATCGGTTTTGGCCCGGCGGTTTTTACTATAAAAGGAAAAGAAACAAATTTTTCAATTTGTGTTTTTCCTCTTGGCGGTTATGTTAAAATGGCCGGCGATACAAGAGAAGAAAAAACCGGACGAAGTGATGAATTCCTTTCAAAACCGGCAGGGGTAAAGGCTTTAATAGTTTTTGCCGGGCCTTTTTTTAATTATATTTTTGCTTTCATTTTGTTTTGGGTGATTGCCTTTGTCGGTATGGATTATAATCATATCGATCCGGTGATCGGCGGAGTCACTCCCGATTATCCGGCCCAGGAAGCAGGGATTCAAAAAGGCGATAAAATTTTGGCGGTTAACGGCCGTTCGGTCAAAGAATGGACTGAGTTACAGGATATTGTACGTAAAAGTAAAAACAAGGTTTCTTTAAAGATCGACCGTCAAGGTAGTCAATTTGTCAAAGAAGTTTCTTTGAAAGACGGTGAAGATACCGATTTACTGGGAAAACCAAAAACCGTTAAAATGATAGGCGCTCATCCTTATCAAAACACCAAAATCGGATATGTCGCCGATGATTACCCGGCAAAAAAAGCTGGTCTTAAAGAGGGCGACGAAATTCTTTCAGTAAATGGCATTGCTGTTGATCAGTGGCGGGAAATGACTGAAATTATCTGGGATAGTAAAGATAAAGTTTCTTTAGAAGTAAATCGACAAGGCGAAGTCTTTAGTTTAGATGTCGCGGTCAAAGAAGAAGAAGTTAAAGATAAAGATTCCAAAGTTGTAAAGCGGTCTTTTATTGGGATTGTGCCTACTGATGACATAAGGACCAAAAAATATAACATTTTTGAAGCTTTTTTAGTCGGTGCTAAACAGTTGTTTGAACTGACTTCGCTTATCGTTGTCGGATTTGTAGCTCTTTTTACCGGAGCTCTTCCTTTTAAAGACGCGGTTGCTGGACCGTTAGGTATTTATGGATATACTTCTGTTGCCGTTAAGGCCGGAATTGTAGCTGTTCTTCATTTAATGGCGGCCTTAAATATCAGTTTGGCGATAATAAATCTATTTCCTTTTCCGATACTTGACGGCGGACATTTAATGATTTTTTTGGTTGAAAAAATAAGACGAAAACAGCTGGAGCTTAAGATTGAGGAAACTTTAAATCGTATTGGTCTTGTTGTTCTAGGTCTTTTCTTTGCTTTTGTGTTATTTAATGATGTACGAAAGATAGTCGAACGGGTGATTGATAAACAGGCTCAAACAATCGAATCGGCGCAGGAAAATTAAGATGAGTAAAACTGTTAAAATAAGAGATTTAAAAGTCGGGGGCAAAAACCCGGTCCGGATTAAGGGTATGCTTAAAACGCAGATAACTAACAAAAAAGGTTTGTTGCGGGAAGCTTTAGCCCTGCAAACTGAAGGCGCGGACGCGATTCGAGTAGCGGTTAAACGGGCGGAAGACGCTTCTATCGTTGGTGAATTAAAAAAGGTTGTTAAAGTGCCTTTAGTAGCTGACGTCCATTTTCATTATAAAACCGCTCTAGCAGCTATTGAGAGCGGTTTTGATTCGATACGCTGGAACCCTTTAAATATTACTGATAAAGACCAGGTCCGAACTGTAATTAAAGCGGCAAAAAAAGCTAAGGTTTCAATTCGTGTTGGGGTTAATTCCGGAGGATTTAAACAGCGGTTTGCTACTGAGCGCGATCTTGCTTTGGCGATGCTTGAAAAGATATCTGAATCGATTAATCTTCTTGAGGCTGAGAACTTTTTTGACATTATGGTTTCACTTAAAGCCTCGACAGTTGACGCTACTGTTTTAGCTAATAGATTATTCAGGGAAAAATTTGATTATCCTTTACATCTTGGAGTAACAGCTACAGGGCCATTTGTTCCGGCAATAGTTAAATCAGCAATTGGTATTGGAATGCTGCTAAAGGAGAATATCGGTGATGTTATTCGGGTTTCGTTGACTGGCCCTTCTTTTTGGGAGATCCGGGTCGCTAAATCAATTTTACAAGCGATCGGTAAGCTGGATGATTCGCCGGAAATAATATCTTGCCCGACTTGTTCACGCTGCCAGGTTGACTTAATTTCCCTTGTTGAGAACTTTGAAAAAGAGGTCTTGAATTGTAAAAAAAAGGGATATGTTTTTCCAAAAAAAATTGCCCTTATGGGTTGTGAAGTCAATGGCCCCGGCGAAGCTTGTCAGGCTGATATCGGCGTTGCTTTTGGAAAAGACAAAGGTTCCTTATTTAAAAAGGATAAGATTATCGGTTCGGTTAGCGCAAAAATCTCGATGAAAAACCTTGTCAAAAAGTTGGGAGGTAAATAATGGAGACAAAAGATATCAAAAAAGATCTTCGTCGCGAGTTGAGTTTTACCTTGGGGAAAAACCAAAAACTGACGAAAGAGATGATTGAAGATAGAATCTCAAAAATATTTGATTTTTGGGCAAAGGAAAAAGCCCGCTCGTTGCCGGAAGACGTTAAGCTGCAGGTCGTTTCTGAATTGTGCGATGAGTTTTTAGGTTGGGGACCGCTGCAGCCTTTGATGGAAGACCCGAATGTGACTGAGATTATGGTTAACGGGCCGGAACAGGTTTTCATTGAAAAACATGGTTTAAAAACTACAACTGACATTAAGTTTGATGATGAAGCTCACTTGCGTCACCTGGTTGAAAAGGCGATACATCCTACCGGACGTAGAGTGGATGAGTCATACCCTTACGTTGATTTTTCCTTAAACGATGGTTCGCGTATCAATGTGATCATTCCGCCTTTATCGGTTGGCGGCTCAACCGTTACAATACGAAAATTTTTGAAGTCAATCAGCAGGATTGATGATTTGGTATCTCTTGGTACGATTGATAACCGAATGGCCGAGTTTCTTGTCTCTTGTCTTAAGGGAAAAGTTAACATTCTTTTTTCCGGTGCCACCGGAGCCGGGAAAACAACTACTTTAGAAGTTCTGACCAATTATCTTAATCCTCAGGAAAGAATTATTGTTATTGAAGATACCTTGGAGTTGACATTAAATCAGGAACATACCGTACGGCTTCTCACCCGTCCGCCGAATATTGAGGGCCGCGGTGAAGTAACTATTCGCGATATTTTTATCAATACTTTGAGGATGCGTCCGACCCGGATAGTTCTTGGTGAAATCAGGGGCGCTGAGGCAATGGATTATCTCCAGGCTCTAAATAGCGGTCACCGGGGATGTTTAGCGGTTATACACGCCTCAAGCCCTTATGATTCTTTGACTCGCCTTGAGACTATGGCGTTGTACGCTGGGTTGTATATGCCGGTTTGGGCGGTACGTAAACAAATAGCTTCCGGGGTTGATTTAATCGTTCAGCATAGTCAGTTGCTTGACGGTACTAGAAAAATAACCCATATCACTGAGGTTGATAAAATGGAGGGCGATGATATAATCTTGCGTGATCTTTTCCGTTATGAGATCGAAGGCGTTGATTCAAACGGCCAAGTCCAGGGTAAATTTGTAGCTAAAAATGTGCCGAATTTCTTTTCTACATTTAAGAGTAGAGGCATAAAAATGAGTGAGGATCTTTTTAAGGAATGAGATATCGTCTAGAGCTTTTTGGGAGGAGTTATGGATTTTTTTTCAAAATCATTTATACCGACGACAAAAGAAACACCTAAAGGCGCAGAAGCCAAAAGTCATATCTTAAGTGTCCGGGCGGGGATGCTTTTTACGCCTTCGGCGGGGATATATTCTTATTTGCCTTTAGGGTATAAGGTTTTACGAAGAATAGAAAATATTATCAGAGAACGGATGAACCTTGCCGGAGCTCAGGAGATTTTTATGTCGGCTTTACAGCCGCTTGAAATATGGCAAGTTACCGGAAGAGACCAGACTTTAGCTGATGTTATGATAAAGTTTAAAGACCGTCGCGGTCGAAATCTCTGTTTAGGGCCGACCCATGAAGAAATGATAACAGAGATAGCCAAAAAATATGTTTCTTCATATAAACAACTGCCCTTTACCTTGTATCAGATCCAGACAAAGTTTCGGGATGAGCTTCGTCCCCGGCATGGACTGATGCGCGGTTGTGAGTTCATGATGAAAGATGCTTACAGCTTTGATGCTGATCAAGACGGTTTAGACAAAAGCTATGACATAATGTTTAACGCTTATAACGATATCTTTTCTGAATGCGGATTGGATTTTATTTCAACTTCGGCCGATTCCGGCGCTATGGGCGGAAGCGTTTCACATGAGTTTATGGTTTGCGCTGAGATCGGAGAAGATGTGATGTTTCGTTGTCTGGACTGTAACAGTTATTTACGCCAACCAGGAACTTGTTCATCTTGCGGCGCTAAATTAGAAGAATGCCGGATGATTGAAGTCGGTCATGTTTTTAAGCTGGGGACAAAGTATTCATCGCTTCAAGGTGCCGTTTTTCTTGACGCTAAAGGAGTTCAGCAAACACTGATTATGGGCTGTTACGGTATTGGGGTTAGCCGGTTGGTTTCGGCTATAATTGAAACAAATTGCGATGATTCCGGTATTATTTGGCCTAAATCTGTCGCGCCTTACGCGGCGACAGTTGTTGTTTTAGACGACAGTTTAATCCCTCAGGCGACAGCTTTGGCTTTGGAACTCAAAAAGTATGGTTTAGATGTACTTATCGATGATCGTAAAGAAAGTGCCGGGCGAAAGTTCAATGATGCTCTTTTAATCGGTAATCCTTATACTTTAGTTTTTGGGAAAAGCTTTAAAAATTCAGAGAAGATTGAACTGGAAGATCGAAGAACAAAAGAAAAAATGAGTCTATCACAAGAAGAGCTGTTAAATTTTTTAAAGAAATCTTATAATGTCTAAACTCCAAGATAGTTTAAGATCGAAAACGCTTGAGTTCCTTAATCAGTCAGGGCTGGACTTAATTGAGTTTAAAGTTACTTTATACCAGAATAAAAAAACAGTTGAATGTTTGATAGATTATCCCCAGGGAGGGGTGACAGTTACAGAATGTTCTAAACTGAATAAAAGGATAGTCGCTTTTCTTGATGAAACAAATCTTTTTGGCACAAACTTTGTTGTTGAAGTTAATTCTCCCGGGTTGGACCGGACTTTGAAGAATTATAAGGATTTTTTAAGAAATAAGGGTAAAGAAATTTGTCTTTGGCTGAACGAATCCATCGACGGTAAAGATTACGTCGAAGGCTTATTGATTGATATAACTGAGAGCGAGCTTGTTGTTAATAGTGACAATCAAAGTTTAAAGATCGGGATTGATTTAGTCAAAACCGGGAAGTTAAAGATAAATTGGAAAAAATAAAATAAATAAAAGATTTTAATTTAAGAGGAGGGATCATACAGTGAACAAAGAATTTTTAACAGTTATCGGACAATTAGAGCGGGAAAAGGGTGTTTCCAGAGATGTCCTTTTAGAAGCTGTAAAACATGCCTTAGCTATCGCGGCAAAGAAGGTCTATAAGATTTCTAATAATGAAGAAGAAAGCGGTGATGTTAAAGTTGAGATAGACCCAACTAAAGGTGATATAAAGGTTTTTATTGACGGGGAAGAAATCGTCTCTAAAGAGTTTGGCCGGATCGCGGCACAGACGGCTCGTCAGGTTATAATTCAAAAGATACGTGAGGCAGAAAAAGATAATACCTATAAAGATTTTAAAGATAAAGAAGGTTCTATCGTCAGCGGTGTGGTTTATCGGATGGAGAAGAAAGCTGTTATTCTTGACATTATGGGTAAAGGTGAAGGGATTATTCCCAACTCATTTTTGTCGCCGCTGGATAAGTTTCGGATGGGTGAGCGGGTCAAGGCGTATGTCTATGAGGTAAAGAAAGATAAGGGGGTACAGATAATCCTTTCCCGGCGGCATGAAGCGTTGGTTCGTAAATTATTTGAGCTTGAAGTTCCGGAGATATTTGAAGGTATAGTTGAAGTAAAGTCCATCGCACGAGAAGCCGGTGAACGTACTAAGATCGCGGTGTTTTCCAAAGATGATAAAGTTGATTGTGTCGGCGCTTGTGTCGGAATTCGCGGGGCTAGAGTTAAAAATACAATCGATGAGTTACGCGGCGAGAAAATTGACATTGTTCGCTGGGGTGACGATATAAAAGAGTTTATTAAACAGGCGTTACAGCCGGCAGCAATTTTGAGAATCGATCTTGACCGTGAGAATAAACGAGCCAAAGTAATCGTCGCGCCTGACCAATTATCTTTGGCGATAGGTAAACGCGGTCAAAATGTTCGTCTGGCGTCTAAACTAGTGGGCTGGGAAATAGATGTAAGGTCCAAAGAACTGATTGAGACAGCAATAAAAACTTTGTCAACAATGAAAAGTGTTGGCGCTAAAAGCGCGGTTCATATAGTTGATTACGGGTTTATGACGGTTGAATCTTTGGCTCGAGCTAAAGCTGATGATTTGGCTACTCTTAAAGGTATTGGCCCTAAAAAAGCGGCTCAGATTATTGAGGAGGCAATTCAAATGTCTAAAACTGCTTCCAAAGTGCGAGCTGATAAAACAAAAGAGGCCGGCAGTTAAGCTGACAACAATTTTTTTTAAAATAGATGGTAATGATAAAAAAAGTAGATTGTTTCAAGACAAGAAAGGTAGAGTGATAGCCGATGAGAATTTATGAATTAGCCAAACAATTAGGTATTGATAGTAAAGAGTTAGTCGAGAAACTCAAAGAACTCAATTTTCCCGTAAAAAATCATATGTCCAGCGTAGACAAAGAGACCGCCGAGATTATTGAGCATGAAATAGTAAATATTCAGGAAAAAGAAATAACTGATAATGTTATTGAAGTTGATTTTCCTATAACCGTTAAAGATTTAGCTATTAAATTAGGTAAAAAACCTTCAGAATTATTATCTGATTTGATGAAAGAAGGTAAATTCCTAAATATTAATTATAATCTTAACGAGGAACTGGCTTCCTCAATAGCTTATAAATATAAAGCTAATTTGAAGAATCGGCCGTCTAAAGAGGACAAGATCTTAACGGTTGATTCCAAGAATTTAAAGCTTCGCGCTCCGATCGTTACCCTGATGGGGCATATCGATCATGGTAAAACCAGTATTCTCGATTATATACGTAAAAGCCGAATCGCTGACCGGGAAACTGGCGGTATTACTCAGCATATCGGCGCTTATCAGGTTGATATAAGTAAAGGTAAAATAACTTTTCTTGATACACCGGGCCATGAGACTTTTACAGCGATGCGGGCCCGGGGCGCGAACGCTACCGATATTGTAATAATCGTTGTCTCTGCCGATGAAGGAATTAAACCGCAGACAGTGGAAGCGATTGACCATGCCAAAGCATCGGGGGCGCCGATAATTGTCGCGATCAACAAAATTGATCGCCCTAACGCTAATGTTGATATGGTTAAACAACAATTATCTAAATATGACCTTGTCCCCGAAGATTGGGGAGGCAAAACCAGCACGGTTAATTTATCGGCAAAAACCGGTGAAGGAATAGATGATTTACTGGAAATGATTGCTCTTCACGCCGAAATTATGGAATTAAAAGCTGACTTTGACCGATCGGCCGTAGCTGTTGTTGTTGAAGCCCGTCTATCAAAAGGTAAGGGTCCGCTGGTTGCGGTTTTGGTCAGAGAAGGAATATTAAAGAACGCGGCTTGGGTTGTTTGCGGAATGTTTATGGGGAGAATTAAAGCGATGCATAATGATCGCGGTGAAGTTGTGAATCAAGCCGAACCGTCGTTTCCGGTTGAGCTTTTGGGGCTAAACGGTGTCCCGAATCCGGGAGATCAACTTTTTGTCGTTCCTGACGAGAAAAGCGCCCGGGAAATAGTTGAGAAACGTAAAGATGAAGAACAAAGGAAAAAACTTATCCCGCCGGCACATATGAAGCTGGAAGACTTATACAAGAAAGTTGAAGCCGGAGAAGCAAAACAACTTAAAGTTATTTTGAAAGCCGATGTCGGCGGAACGCTGGAAGCGGTGGAAGGGGCTTTGCTAAAGATTGAATCTAAGGAAGTAGAGTTATTTGTTATGCATAAAGGCGTCGGCGCGGTTAATTCTTCCGACGTATTGTTGGCCGAGGTAAGCGATTCGATTATCGTCGGCTTTAAGGTCACAATGGAGTCTTCAACCAGAGAGTTAGCGCGTCAAAAAGGCATTGAAGTCAGGGTTTACCAGATAATTTATGAGTTGATCGATGATGTTAAAGCGGCGTTAGAAGGATTGCTTACACCGCAAATTAAACGGGTGTTTTTAGGCCGGGCTCGTGTTAAGTCAGTTTTCAAACTTACCAAATCCGGTATTATTGCCGGTTGTATGGTAGAGAAAGGCAAAATACTCAGGAACGCGGTCGCTCATCTTTTTCGCGGCAATGAGGTTATTCATGAAGGTAAAGTCGTATCGCTTAAACGCTTTAAAGATGATGTTAAAGAAGTCGCGGAAAAATTTGAGTGCGGAATCGGCATTGGTTATGAAAAAATTCAGCCTGATGATGTGATTGATGTCTTTTCAGAAGAAGTAATAACAAGACGGCTAAAATAATTTTACCGTTTTTTAAGGTGAATATTTTATACTGATAATTTGCTATTAGGAATTATGGATAAAAAAATAATTTTAAGCGGAATGCGGCCGACAGGAAAACTTCATATCGGCCATTGGGTTGGCGCCCTTTCTAATTGGGTCCAGCTGCAAAAGGACTATACTTGTTTTTTTATGGTTGCCGACTGGCATTCCTTGATGAGCGAATATAAATTTCCCGAGCAGTTAAAAGAGTATGTTTTTGATAACGTTTGCGACTGGCTGTCTTTTGGTATTGACCCGGAAAGTTCAGCGGTTTTTGTTCAGTCAGAAGTTCCCGAACATCTTGAGTTGTTTTTTATTTTGAGTGTTTTGACTCCTTTAGGCTGGCTTTATCGTTGTCCGACTTATAAAGACCAGATCAAACAGCTCCAGGAAAAAGAAGTTAATACTTATTCTTTTCTAGGCTATCCGGTTCTTCAGGCGGCAGATATTCTTATCTATAAAGCCACTCATGTGCCGGTAGGGCAAGATCAGTTACCGCATTTAGAGTTGTGCCGGGAAATAGCGCGTAAGTTTAATTTCCTTTATAAGAAAGATGTTTTAGTCCAACCTCAGGCTTTGTTGACCAAAGATTCGCGTCTTCTTGGTCTAGACGGCCGGAAAATGAGTAAAAGTTACGGTAACTCGATTTATCTTGACGATTCTGATGAGGAAATAGATAAAAAGGTGATGTCAATGATTACTGACCCGGCACGAATAAAAAAAGATGATCCCGGGCACCCGGAAGTCTGTAATGTGTTTAGCTATTACAAAGTTTTTTCTCCCCAGCGAGTTGAAGATGCAGCTGATTGGTGTTCTAACGCAAAAAAAGGCTGTGTTGCCTGTAAACGCGAGCTTGCTGAAAGCTTAAAAGTTTTTTTAGCTCCGTCGCGGGAAAAAAAGAAAGAAATCTTAAAGAAAAAAGATTACATCTATGATATACTGAAAACCGGAAGAAAGAAAGCTCAAAGCGCAGCTTTAACTACTGTTAATGAAGTGAAAAAAGCTATGAATCTTTAGCCGAAACAGTTTCAAAATCAGCAATTTTAAAGATTACAATGAAAATTAGACTTGATATTTTTGAAGGCCCGCTGGACTTACTTCTTTATCTGATAAAGAAGAGTCATCTTAACGTCTACGATATTCCAATAACAAATGTTGTTGATCAGTATATTCAGTTTCTGGATTTGATGAAGCTTTTAGACATTAATTTGGCTTCGGAATACCTGGTGATGGCGGCAACTCTTATCAGTATTAAATCTAAAATGCTTCTTCCCCGGCTTGAAACTGAAGATGGTGAAGAAGAAGTCGATCCAAGAGATGAGTTGGTTCAGAAACTTCTGGAATATGAAAAGTTCAAAGATGCCGCTGATTTTTTAAAAGAAAAGGAACGGGAAAGATTAAAATATATAACTCGGCCTCAAAACACACAAATGCCTAAGGAAGTTTATATTGAAGCGTCGATTTTTGATTTGATCAGCGCCTTTAAGTCGGCGCTTAAAGATGTTCCCCGGGAAATATTTTTTGAGATTATAAAGGATGAGTATACTGTAGAAGAAAAAATACATAGTATAGTTCATATGCTTCTTAAGGGCAAAAAAATAGCTCTCGATGAGCTGTTTGCTCAAGCCCGCAGTAAGATCGAAATAGTTGTTACCTTTTTAGCCATTTTAGAACTTATAAAACTTCGGGAAATAGTTGCCGTTCAGGAGAATCTTTTTGACTCAATTATTATCGCTCGTCGGGAAAGTCTGATGAGTGAAGTTAACGGTTAAATAAATCTTGCCTTTATCTGTTTATGGAAGAAGAACGGTTAGTTAACAGTCAAAAAGAGAATGAAGAAGAGCGGATCATAAATCTTTCGCTTAGGCCGCGCACTATCGATGAGTTTATCGGCCAGCCCAATACCGTTTCAGCATTAAAAATAGCCGTTGAAGCTGCCGGCAAGCGTGACGAACCGCTTGAACATATTCTTTTGTCCGGTCCTCCGGGATTAGGCAAAACCAGCCTTGCTTATTGTATCGCCAAAGAAATGAAAACAAAACTAACCGCAACTAGCGGGCCGGCAATTGAGCGGGCCGGAGATTTGGTCGGTATTTTAACTAACCTTGAGAAGGGTGACGTTCTTTTTATCGACGAGATTCACCGTCTTTCCCGGGTAGTCGAGGAGTTTCTCTACCCGGCGATGGAAAATTTCCAAATTGACTTTATTATTGACAAAGGCCCTTACGCTAAAAGCGTGAAATTTAATTTAAAACCTTTCACTCTAATCGGCGCGACTACCCGTAAGGGGTCACTCAGCGCGCCGTTGCGCGGGCGGTTTGGGTTATTCTTTGATTTTGATTTTTATACGCCGCAAGATTTAACGATGATTGTTGGGCGAAGCGCCGCTCTCTTGGACACAAAAATCAATGAGGAAAGCGCTTTTGAAATAGCCAAACGGTCTCGCGGCTCAGCCCGGCTCTGCAACCGAATCCTTAAACGGGTTCGCGATTATGCCCAGGTCAAAGGTGACGGAACCATTGGGATAGAGATAACTAAAACAGCCCTTGATACAATTCTTGTTGATGATAAAGGCCTTGACGGTATGGACAGAAAATATCTGTTATCGATAATAAAAATGCATAATGGCGGCCCGGTCGGTATTGAAGCGATTGCCGCATCACTCGGTGAGGACCGGGGCACATTAGAAGACGTAGTTGAGCCTTATCTTTTAAGTAAAGGTTTCATTAATCGGTCTCCGCGCGGCCGAATCGCGACTGAAACCGCTTTTTCTCACTTAAATATCCCCTTTACCAAAGACCCTCAGGAAAAATTATTTTAGGGTTTTCCTTCTTTTTCTAAAATTTTAGCTGTGCCAGAAATATTTTTTTAAAAGTTTTTTCGCAAATCGATAAATTTTAGGATTCTGAAATCGTTTACAAAAATAATAATTGGGCTTACGATCCGGTACTATATATATGTTATATATAATATGGTAGTGGTTTCTTTAAAGGTCAGTGGTGTTCTTTAAGGAAATTGTTTATAAATAGTGGTGGCATGATAATCTTTTTTTATAAAAAACGTGGTGAGATTTCTTTTCGGGTTCTAGTTGTTACTTTAATCCTATCTTTTTGCCTTTCGCTTGCTTCCGGCTATTTCAATAACCAATCTTCTTCAGGTTTTGCTGAATACGTACCTGAACCGAGTAAGCTTATACCTTTAAGCCAACCTTTTAGCCCTGCTATGCTTAGGGGAGTAACCGTAAACCCCAAAGATCCTTTTCAATTTGATTTTCTTCTTGATAGTGGACAAGAAACGTTAACCAATGAAAGGTTGATTAGAGAGTCTAAGCGACTTATTAAATATTTTTATGGTGCTTTAACTGTTCCGTCTGAGGACCTTTGGGTAAACCTTTCTCCTTATGAATCGGAAAGGATAGTTCCCACCGAGCTTGGTTCAACTGAACTAGGTAAAGGTCTTCTAGAGCAAGATTATATTTTAAAACAGCTTCTTGCTTCAGTTACTCATCCGGAGAGTCCTTTGGGAATGAAGTTTTGGCAGAAAGTTTATCAACGCGCTTATTCCTTGTATGGGACGTCAGATATTCCGATTAATACGTTTGATAAGATATGGATTGTTCCTGATAGGGCAGTAATCTATGAAGATGGAAACAAAGCCTATATCAAAGAAAGTAATTTGAAGGTTATGCTAGAAGAGGATTATCTGGCTTTGGAAAAAAATCGCAATAATCCTGATAAAGCTTTGAATTCTATCGGCGTCGATAAGATCAACCAGATAAGTAAAGTATCTTCAGATATCATGAGAGATATCGTTCTACCTGAAATAGAGCGAGACATAAATACAGGTGAAAATTTTGCGGTGTTACGTCAGATTTACAATTCTTTAATCCTTGCGGTATGGTTCAAACAAAAGTTAAAGACACATATCTTAAATCAGGTTTACTCGGATAGAAACAAGATAAAGGGCGTCGACATTAATGACCGAAATGTTAAAGATAAAATCTACGCGTATTATTTGGAAGCATTTAAGAAAGGTGCCTACGATTTAATCAGAAATGACTATGACCCGGTTACAGATCGAAAGATTAAACGTCGATACTTTTCCGGTGGATTTGACGGATCAAAAGTTCTAGATGTTATTTCTGGTAGTCCGTTTCCGAAAGGAGGCATTAGTTCTGAAGGTAAAGTCATTGCCTTAAGCGTTAGGACTTATCCGGCATTAACGGGAATGGGTGTTGGCGGTGGATCGGAATCTGGCGGTAGCGATAGTTCTTTTGGTGTCGGTGGTGGTGCGGTAAAAAAAATCGACCCAATAGAAGATCAAATAAGACGACAACAACTAAAAAAACGGTTATCTTTTTCGGCGCTGCTTGAAAATGTTCTGAGCCATGTTGTATATCTTTTAAGGCGATCGCCGGCTTTTTTTTTAGCGGAGCATCTTACAGATAAGAATTCACCCAAAACGGCTAACGATTATACTGCAGCAGAACTGAATCCATACGATTCATCTACCTACCATCAAACGGTTCATCAGGCGATTTCTTCCGGTTTACCATCAGATTTAGATAAGAACTTTGAGAATTATCGAGATCATGATGGTCAAGTCGTTTTGCCTGTAAAAGACCTTTTTAAGAATACAGGTCTTATTGCTCACATTGGTTTAGGACAGGTTTACGATGAACCTGTCATTTATATAGATTCCCAATTTAATGGGCAAGATCGAGAGGATATAAAAGCTCACGAACGATATGAAATTGAGAGATGGCAGTGGCTTCGCAGTGGGTTGGGTCTTAATTATCAGCAAATGCGTAATTGGATACGTGATAATTCAAATTATACCGGATCAGGGACGGCACAGCGTCTTGCGGCAAAATGGCACGTTCAAGCTCCGAGTGTTCGGCATATTTATCTGCGTATTCAGGGAGATAAAGTTCAATCAGCTTCAATGCAGGCGACGGTTGCTAGTGTCGAAGATGTTTATGATGATTCTCCTGACGTAGTCTTGGCGGCGGGTTTTTCTTCAGCAATTGATATGGATCCTGAAACATTAGAAATCCTAGACCTTACTATTGAGGAAGTCTTAAAAGAAAAGCAAGCTCAGTCTGGTAGAGAAGTCTTTAATTCTGGACCTTTAGTTTCGATAATTTTCGAACAGGACATCCAAAGGCATAGCTCGGAATTTAGCGATCGATTATCTCAATATATACCATACCTAAATGATCGCTATAGCAATCAATATTATTTTACGAACTTAGCCAATTATCTGGACTATATCTCTGAACGGTTATTCAAAGATAGTTACGACAGTGAATTGATACCCACCAGTTATCATTTAACATGGGGAGATTTCAAGAGGCATATTCGTCGTGAAATAATCTTTTTTGGCGATAATTCCCGTAAAGCAGTTGAACGAATCCTGTTTTTATTAGGTGTCGATCCTTATGGGGTAAACAGCAATGAGATAGAAAGCAGAAAAGCATACCTGCAAAGAGTAATTGAACGCTGGCATATATTTGGACCGATAAAATCCTTGGCTTTAGGCGAATTTGTTTTTGTTGAATCAGGTAAAGACAAAGGGGTTTATCTTAAAGTGAAAGTTCCGCTTAAGGGCCAACGGTTAGCAAGAACTGATGAAACGGCGGATCAAGAGCGAGAACTTGTTTTTAAGATTTCGGTACTGAATAACGCTATTGTTAAACCAGGTAATAAGGCTGATTTTGAGAATAGTCAACACTGGCACAATATCTTAAATAGTGTCCGTTATGCTATGTTTAATCCCTTACCCAATGATGTGGTTATGCGCGCTCCGCATGGAAGGATGTATCATCATACCTTTTCTGTTAACAGTAGCCTTCAAGATCATCGGGTCGTTTTTCGTCCGATACTTTATGACAATGAGGACACTGATTCGGGCGTTGCCGGGGAAATAGTAATTACCGGTATTGCTACTCACTTCAATAATCATGAAGGGTTGTATAAGGAGCCGTTATTAGCGGCAGTGTCAAGCGCTGAGAGTATTGAAAATGGCACTCTTGTTGGTGCTGATGGTAAAGTTATTGCGAGATTGCGAGGGCTAATGGAAGATTCACCTTTGTCGTCACTAGAAACCCTGCAGGCTGTAGCTGAAGCAATTGACAGGGGCAATATTTCTCTTATACGAGACAAGTCTGTTCAGGCTAATTTGGGAATAATTCAAAATGATGATCAGCAAAAAGAAAATGAACTGATAGAGTTAGATGTTTTTTCTTCGCTGGTGCAGCGGGCTATGAGTCAGGGTGAGTGGATTGGTAACTATGATTCTCGGATATTTTCTCGTTTGGAAACGTTGGGGGGGCGTGGAACGAGGACTTCGTTTGAGGTGTACTCTATGGATAAAGGCGGTTTCCCGCAGGGTGTAACCACGGCCTGGGGTTTTATTAGAGGAAGTTTTGTTTTTGTTGTGTCATCAGATGTTGCTGGCAATAAAGAGGATCTTGATCAAGCCTTGAAAAACGCGGTTAATCAGATACGGAATATGGTGCAGATGGTCTCTTCTGGCAATATAGGTGCTGTCGAAAGTGCGTTACGAGAAAGTCTAGATTCTCTGTACGGGAAAGAAGTTCCGTTTAATGAAGAAATTAAAAGTTTGTTAATCAGATCCAGGATTATTTCTTCTGATGTTGCAGAATTGCTTGAAGTACATATAGTAGCAGATGAAGAACTGAACGCTCTTGGATTGAATGATGCGGCATATTCGGTTGATAGTAAAATAATTGTCCGTCGTTCAGTGTATGAGGATGGCGTTGCGATAAACAACGGCAGATTAACTGATTATTCCAAAGTTCTTATTCATGAGTCAGTAGCCAGACATTTAGCTTTTTATCAGAATGCGGCTTCTGGAGAGGGGAGTGTTCATCACTGGGCTGCTCGCAGTATAGAACAGCAGATGGAACTATCAGTTTTGTTAGAGTATAGAGATTCACTGAGTAGTAAAGAGGAGAAAGAAGAAGTCTCAAAAGAGATACGACAGTTGTACGTAAGACATAACCAACAGCTAGAAAAGATGGAGCTTGATATTATTGGTCTTGACACAGAAAATAAGCGTCAGCATAGTGAAGATTATGCCATGTCCGGTAGTCTTGGTACCTTTAACCGTGGTGAATTATCGCTTCGCAAAAAAAACGTTCAGGAATTACTTCAAGGGTATACTCGGTCAGCTTCTCGCACGGAAGCGGAAAAACACATAAGAGAACTTATATTTAGATTAGGCGGAATAGATAACTTAAAAGCTACTGAAGCTTTGAGAACAATCGTAACTCGACCTCGGGTGAACAGACAGGATAATGAAATCCTTTTAGCGGTTGAGGCTCTTTCTTTTGCTGCGGGTAAAGGTAACAGCGTCGCTCAGTCACAGTTACGAACTATTGTTCAGATGCACTTAGCCAATCTTATTATTAGCGGGATTGTTTCTGGATTTTTTTCGACGGATTCCGGTCATTTTGCCGATGGCTTCCTTTCATCAACTGTTATGCCTAAATTACTTTCGATGCTTGCGGATCAAGGATCCATGGGGGCAGACGTTTTTACTCCGGTAACACAATTAATCAGTTTGGTTCTACAGTCTCCGGAGCGTTTTAATCAGGATAACTCTTTTGATAAGGAAAAAATAGAGTCTTTGTTTGTCCGTCGTCTTATTTCTGCTGACGCTATTCTTTCCACACCGGATTTATCAATTGAGGAGTACCGTGCTTCGGCTAATACTGTAAATGCGATAGGGGACTATTTTCCTTACCTAATCATTCAGGATTATAACGCCGCCAGAGTAGGCTACGCCTTGGGTCCTTACGCCAGTCAGAATGGACTTGCTTCCTGGAGATTTTTTGATAATGCTCATTTTCAGGAGGTTACATCAGGGCTAACGGCTATTGAACGGCATTCCATAGCTTCTGCAGCTTATCATTTTTTGCGTCAGCACGGTAAAAGTACTGTTGTTGACGGAAACCTTTCGGTTGCCGTTGACGTTATTATGATGCAACGCACGAGTAATTCGTTACTTTCAATACGTCCGTTTTCCTCAACCAGAAAAACAATCAATATCCTTCACAATGAAGATAGTTTTGACGTGTCTATGGTTGAAGAAATTGAACGTCAGGCTAGTTCTCAAACCGGAGAACCCCTAATAGAGAGTTTTAAGGGGGCTGAACAAAAATATAACGCTCTCAACTCTGTATCCCAGAGTACCGGGGAACTAACCGTGTTCTTTGTCGGGCATGGCGGTCCAAATCACTCATGGCTTTCCGGAGGGGAACCAGAAACAGCTGTTTCTGATAGGATGAAACATCCCTACGCGATAAGTTTTGAGGAAATGGGAAACTCTCTGATAGAGCGTGGTGATATAGGTAAAGTTGTTATTTTACTTGAATCGTGTTATTCGTACAACTTCGCGGTTAATTTATACAATTATTTGAAACAACATGGTGCAAAAGAGTTCCCTGCGATTGTTACGGCATCATCGTACAACCAGTTGAGTTGGACCATATTGTTTGTTAAATCGATATCGGAGTTTGTTCGCAGAAACAACGATTTTAAGCTCGGTGACGCCTTTGAGATAGAGCAATATATGTATCAAGATCAGGATCTTAGCGTTTTCCTTCCAACGTCTAAATCGATAGAAAACCAGGTAGCAAACCTCGTTGATGCTGAAGACGGACAAGATGCTTTTATTTTCGACGATCAAACCGTAGAGTTGTACTTTCCTGGGTTGATCCTTGCTGCTACTGAAACAGGTGTTCGGGAAGAAACTGAGATTAGATATCCCCCCTTAGCTGTTGTTCAGTCAGGGTTCATTGGTAGTGACGGCCGAGTCGAAATATCGGATTTAGAGAAAATAGGTGTTGCTTCAGATAGAGTGATTGATGCATATAATCGTAAAGAATTTATGTTACCGGTAACAGTTGCAAACGGCCACGTTGTTTTGAGGGATGCAGTTTTACAAATAGGAGACATTACTGTTACAATTAAGGTAAATAATACGGTTGAAGGGTTTGCGGGTGTATCGGCAGATCATAGTGTCGTTTATGTTAACATTACTGATATTGATGATTTATTATTTTCATCTCAATTGTCTGATGAGGAAAAAGAAACAGCGGTAAAACGAATACTTTTGCATGATGTGACTGAAAGTTATGCTTTACAAAGCCGATATCGTCGTCCGGAAGCGCATCAGGCAGCGATGATGGCTGAAAGTATGATGCCCGGACAGTCTCAACGGATACGTGATGCCTTAGGCGATATACTTAAAA
>JAQTSA010000053.1 GCA_028711575.1 Candidatus Omnitrophota bacterium
AGAGGCTATGGAGAAAAAAATTGATAAAATATTCAAAAAACTCCACTCTTCTGAGTAACAACTATTATGAGTCAACGAAAATCATCTTTATACTATTGGGTAACATTTTCTAATGAGGCAACTGGCAAAGTGCTTAAGGATTAAATCTCACTCAACGGTTTGTTTGCTGAACTTTTATTCAGCTCTTTGTCCATTTGTTCCAAAACCCGGGACATTTTCTTAAGATCTTCGCTATCAGAAATAGGTATTGAATCTACACCTCGTTTATCTAAAGCGTCAATTACATGCTTTGCGGTTATCAATCTAATGTCACTTGCCGGCTGATAGCGCTTAACAGCTAAATGAGCGGTAGAAATCTCGACTAAAATACCGCTTTCAACCAACTCAAACAAAATTTGGCGGGCAAGGCGTACTGGAATTTCTAATTCCGAAGAAATATCGGTTTCCGTTGAGGCCGGCTGATTCCTGGAAAATTTAATTACTGCTTGGTGAACAATACTTAAAGCCACCAACCGCTTAAAAGAATTACTCGCCTTTAGACAATCAGACTCAAACTCATACAACTCTACATTCTCTAAAGCAAAGGATATTTCTGCCCCAAAAAGAACAACAATCCAGCTCAATTGCATCCAGACTAAAAATAACGGCAAAGCCGAAAAACTACCGTAAATAGCGTTATATTTAGCCACCCCGACCTGAAAATTTATATATCCCCACTGCACAAACTGATAGATTGTACCGGCAACAATCCCGCTGATAATTCCACTGGATAAGCGAACCTTGACATTCGGCATAAAAATGTAAATAAACGAAAACAAAAGCCACAGCATCACAAAAGGAAGAAACTCAAAAAGTTTTATAATCCAGGGAGCAAAACTTCCTAAAAAAATCAATTTGGTCATTACAACTTTTATCTGAGTACTGATAAAAACAGTGGCGCTTCCCGAAACGATTATCAACACCGGACAAATAAGAATTATTGAAAGATAATCCGTAAACTTCCGGGAAAACCCCCTCATTTTTTTTATTCCCCAAATAGTGTTAAACGATCTCTCGATATTAGAAAGAACCTTAATCACCGTCCAGAAAAGCAAGGCTACACCAATACCGGCAATTAATCCGCCCCGGGTAGTTTCAAGTAACGACCGGGAAAACTCGATTACCTGCCCAATGACCTCAGTCTGGGTCGAAGCCCTCTCCAAAAGTTGACGTTCAAGCATTTTTTCAAGGCCAAACCCCTTGGCAATGCCAAAGGCCATAGCAAAAACAGGAACAATTGATAATAAACTATAAAAAGTGAGTGCTGAGGCCTGAAGATTACATTTGTCTTCATTGAAACCCCGAACCGATAGAATAATTATTCTTAATTGCTTTATAAAAAAAGATCTGGTTCGAGGGATTTTTTTTACCTGAATTTGCCAAATTCCCTGAGTAAGAAATTTAATAATTCCATCTTTCACCGTTATATCCTCCTTTAATTCTTAAGTTAGACTAATTACAGTATCTGTTCGCCAATAACTATTTTCGGTAAAGGCCGAGCGTCAATCCTCAACCCTCCGTCATGCTCAATTTTAATAGTATAAAGAAATCCCGGAACAAACACCGTTCCCGGGGCTTCTATTTGAGCGTTTTTTATTCCGGCTTTTGGAGAGAATTTAGCGTTCAAGGCATAACGCCAAAATTCAGTCCAAATCTGTAATTCAAAAGGATTTCTATCCTGACCGATTTTAAACCCGGCCGGTATTTCATTGATTTTGGCTATTTCATACTCAATCGTCGACTCTTTTGAAAGGTAAAATACTTTCCATAAAAGATGAATACTTTTTCCCCGTAAAATGTCCTTTTTCCTGACAAAAACATCGTCAAACCGGACCACTAACGATTGAAACTGGATTAAGTTTCCGGGAAAAGAGAAATATTTAGGCGATAAAGGACGGCCAAGATAATCGTATTCCAGCAATTTTATTGTGGTTTCGGTCTGTTTTGTAAGCGGGTTGTAATTCGATTTAGTCACAATAACTTCAGCGATTTTCGATTCACTTTCCAGGCGTTTGACTATTTCCGTTAAAACTCTAACCCGATTAAGCTCAAAATAACGTTTAAGGCCTTGGGCAATAACAACGGCTAAAACGATTAAGGCAATCAGGAAAAATACTTTTTTTCTCATTTAAACTATTATCCTCTTTTGGGGCTAGATCACTATAGATATTTTCATTGTTAAAACGACCCGGCCCGATGGATAGTCCGATCACCAAATCGGCTATCAATTGAGTCGATCAACTTATGTATTCTCTCTTTTTTTGTACTTATTTTTTCATCAAAAAGAGTAATCTGTCCAGTTTCATCCTGAAAGCCGCAAATCTTAACTCCCAGAAGGCGTACTAAATTTCCTGGCTTAAAAAAAAGATTAAATAAAGAATAGACAACCTGAAAAATATCGTCGGAAAAATTGGTAAAATAGGTCAGAGTTTTGGAACGAATAGCAGTTTCGAAAGGATAAATCCTGATTTTAACAGAAACAGTCTTTGCTTTAAGGTTTAAATTTCTAGCCCGTTTTGAGACTTTTTCAGACAAAAACATAAGTTCCCGCTTTATTTTCTCTTGGTCAGAAGTATCACAACTGAAGGTTGTTTCATTACTGATCGATTTTATCTTTTGATTCGGCTCAACTGAAGAGAAATCCTCTCCCCGGGCTAAAGCTATTAAGTCTAAGGCTTTGTTACCAAAAATATTTTTAAGTAAACTTTTATCGGCTTTAACAATATCGCCAATAGTTTTGATGCCGTAAACAGCTAAATTTTCTCCCGTTTTCTTACCGATACCCCAGACTTTATTTACTGATAAAGGCCGCAAGAATTCCTCATTAGCTAAAGGATCAACTACAACCAGCCCGTCAGGCTTGTTCAAATCAGAAGCGATTTTAGCAACCATTTTTGATGATGCAAGTCCCAATGAAGCCGTTAATAAAAGATCTTGCCTGATTCGGTTTTTCAGTGTTTTTGCTAAATTTAAGGGCGAATCATGAATATGAAAACTTGAAGTTATGTCTAAAAAAGCTTCATCAATGCTCAGCGATTCAACTAGCGGAGTGAAGAAATAAAAAATATCATGGATTTGACGGGAAACCTCAATATACTTTTCCATATTAACCGGAAGAAAAACGGCCTTTGGACATAAACGATAAGCTTGAGATATCGGCATCGCCGAATGAACACCGAAGGCCCGAGCCTGATAAGAACAAGTCGCGACAACCCCGCGGCCGTTTCCCTTCTTAGGATCAGCACCGATTATAACCGGCCGGTTTCTAAAAGCGGCGTTGTCACGCTGCTCTATCGCGGCAAAAAAAGCGTCCATATCAACATGGATTATGTATCTTTGGTTCACTTAATCCAACTCCCTAAATTCGGCGTCAACTATTTTTGCTTGTTTTTTTTTCGGTTTTTCTCTATTTTCTTTATCGGGATGGACCTGACTATTTGGTGTTTTAAAATTTCGATTGAGCCTAAAAAGAAACCTCAAAAAACGAAAAGAAAAACTTATTAAAAAGTAATATATAAAAAAACGGAAAATTAAAATGATTATTTTAGACATCGCTGCCGCCTCCCTTACAATAATCGTTAACAATAGAAATAAATTCTTGGCCATAAACTCGAAGCTTATGTTCGCCGACCCCGAAAATCAAAGCTAAGTCGCTTAAGCTCCGAGGTTTAAACTTTGTTATTTCTTCAAGCGTTCTGTCTCCAAAAATTATATAGGCCGGAACTTTATCCCGTTGAGCCAAATAAGCTCTTTTCTTCCTAAGCAGACTAAATAAATCATAACAATCTTTGTTATCAAGTTTTGGCCTCGATTTAGCTGTCTTCTTTTTCGGCGCCAATACCAGCGGTTTAGCTAATCTGATATTTCTTTCTCCCCGGATTACCATCCCGGCTTCGGTGGTTAGCTTTAAAACTGAAAATTTTATATCCCGGTGAAGAATATTTTGGCTGATAAGCTGTTCAAGGATCGATCGGATAAAAGTCATCGATTTATCCTCCATCGCGGCAAAACTCTCAAGTGAGGTATGATTGTGCTTTTTTATTCTCTCACTCTCGCTTCCTTTTAATAGATGAGCTATATGGTCTGCGCCGAAAGAACAGCCGGAAATTCTTTTTAATTCCTCTAAGCAAAATATTATTTTAGAAACTATGTCTTTTGAATCATCCATAAATTCGATCTCTCCAAGACAAAGATCGCAGGCCCGGCAGTCAGAATGAAAATAATCCTGGCCGAAATAATTAGCCAGGAATTTGTGCCGGCACTGAGGCTGGGAACAGAAATTGTAGATTTCCTTTAGTTTATTAATCATAATTTCACTATTTGATGAGTTCTTAGACATAAACCTCATTAGCTGAAAATCGGCCGGGCTATAGAATAAGTAGCAAAACGATTTAAGGCCATCGCGGCCGGCCCGGCCGGTTTCTTGCTGATAATGCTCAATACTTCTCGGCATCGCAGCATGAATAATAAACCGGATATTAGAACGGTCAATACCCATTCCAAAAGCGATTGTTGCGACAATAATGTCAATTTCTTCCCGGGAAAATTTAGTCTGACTATCGTTACGTTTTTGATCGGTTAAACCGGCATGATAAGCCAGACAGTTATAGCCTTTTTGTTTTAATTTTTCACTTATTTTTTCAACATCTTTACGCCTCAGACAATAAATGATACCCGGTTGTCCCTTATGCTTATCAAGAGTGTCAGTTATCTGAGATAAAATGTTCTCTCTTAGCCTCACCCGATAGGTCAAGTTAGGCCGATCAATTGAACCAAAAAACATTTTTGGAGCCTGGCTATAAAGCTGATTAAAAATATCCCGCTGAACCTCGACCGTCGCTGTTGCGGTAAAACAATGAACCGGCAAATCACCAAATTCTTCTCTGATAACCTTTAGTTTACGATACTCAGGACGGAAATCATGTCCCCATTGACTGATACAATGAGCTTCATCAATAACGAAAAAAGACAGTGAAACCGAACTTAAAATATTTTTAGTTGACTCAATCTGCAGTCGTTCGGGAGAAATATAAAGTATTTTTATTTTTCGGCTGATAATTTCTTCTATCAGAATTTGTTGCTGGATTGGAGTTAAAGAAGAATTCAAATATCCGGCAGGTATTCCACAAGCCTTTAAAGTATCAACCTGATCTTTCATTAAAGATATTAACGGAGATATAACAACCGCCATGCCGTAAGACATTATTGCCGGCAATTGAAAACATATCGATTTTCCCCCGCCGGTAGGCAAAACGTTAAGCGTAGACTCTCCTTGTAAAATCGCCGACATTATTTCTTCTTGGAGCGGCAAAAAAGAATCATAACCCCAGAATTTGTGAAGATACTCTTTCATTCCTGCCGCAGATAAATCTGTCATTCTAAGGCCCCCAATCTAGTAGAATTTTGCATCCGAAGAAAATGCATTATAGAATCGATAAAGCATCAAGGATAGTTGTAATAATTTCAGGCTTATTAAGAGTAAAAAAATGTAATTGCTTAACGCCGTGACTGATTAAATCGCGGCACTGATCAATAGTAAATTCTATTCCGGCCTTTTCCATATCTCGGGGATTAAACTTTAAACTGTCAAGTTTTGCAGCAATATCCTGAGGAATTTCAACCCGGCAAGTCTCTGAAAACTGGCGTGCTTTATCAATGTTAGTTAATGGTAAGATACCCGGCAAAATCGGCTGGCTGATACCAGCTTTACGGGCTTTATCCATGAAACGTAAAAAATGGCTATTATCAAAAAACATCTGGCTGACACAAAAATCCGCACCGGCATCAATCTTTCTTTTGGTATAATCAAAATCAAATTCTTCAGATTCAGATTCGATATGACTTTCGGGATAGACGGCTGCACCAATAGAAAAATTATTTAGTTTTTTCAGATATCTTATCAAGTCAATGGCGAAATTGAAATCGGCTGAACTATTTAATGCTGATTCCTCAGGTAAGTCACCCCGTAAGGCCATAATATTTTCTATTCCGGCGTTTCGGTAACGATCGACCAACCGTCTGATCGTTTCTTTGTTGCTGGCAATACAGGTCAAATGCGGCATAATTGTTAAAGAGGGATAACCCAAAAGAGTATCAACCGCCGCTTCGGTAAAATCCTGAGCCGAACCGCCGGCGCCATAGGTCATTGAGACATACAACGGATTATAAGCGCTTAAAATCTCAACCGTTTCGCAAAACGCGGCTTTAGATTTATCGTTACGGGGAGGGAAAAACTCAAACGATACGCCCTTATCTGTTCTCTGAAGGATTTCTTTAATTCTCATTTATTAGACTCCATCCTCGAGAAAATTAAATGCTATATTTAAAATATCGTGGCGGCCGACTACGCCGACAAGAATATTCCCATCATAAACCGGGATAGTATGTATACCTTTTTTTTGCATGGTCGCGATAGCTTTTACAACCGTCGTGTCTTTTTGCAGAGATATAATACTTTTGCTGGCCACTTCTCCTACCGCTAACTCAGAAACCCTCCGCAATTCCTGTATCCGCTGTCGGTCACCGGATACAGCCTCATCAATTAAACGCAGCAGGTCAGTCGTTGTAAAAACACCTTTCAACAAATTTTCGTCATTTCGATCAATAACTAATATCCCATTTATCCGATAGCGCAATAAAAGATGGGCGACCCCGCCGACTTTTACGTCATCTTTGACTGTAATCGGATGATTACACATTATGTCTTCAAGTGTTATTTTTAGCATCAAAATCCTCCTGATTCATTGATTAATCAAAATCAGCATAAAGCTGATTAAAACTGATATTTGAAATAATCGTCGTACGATATTTCTCCATTAAATTATATTTTGAATTTTTCAAGGTTTCACTCTGAATTCCATTTTTTAAGGCTAAGTATATCTCGATAAAAGCCGCCAGTTCATCGGTGGCTTTCAACAACTCTCCGTCTCGAAGTATTTTTCCCGCCGGACTTATTAAATTTAAAAACTCTTCTTCAGTGAACATTTTTATATCCTCATGCCAGGTCGCAGGAAGCAGCTTATATATTTTTCGTTCCATTTCGTCACGCTCATATTCCTTTATTAAATCATTCAAACCTTCAACCGACTTCTTAACCGGATTTATTATATCTCTAGTTAAAACTTCCGGTAGGTCATGGAAAAGACCGGTCATATAATTATTTATACAACGCTTGGCATCATTAGTAATTTCAAGTGAGAAGAGATAAGCTAAGATTGCGACCACCAACATATGGCCAATGACTGAAGTTTTGGGCTCGCGATGAAGATGCCCCCAACGAATTTGAAACCGTAACTGACCGGAAATATTTATAAAGTCCATTAACGATTTATCATTAAGGAGCTTCTGCATGCTGGCCAAATCAGAATATCTCTTTTGTTTAGAATTTAAATCCTGTTCGATTTCATCGATTAAATAACCGTCGGGATTAGCCCTTTTTATTATATTAAATTCCCATTTAGTAGCATAAAAATGAGCCGCGCTAATAATCCTCCGGTTTACGTTGCGGCTGGGAGAACTAAGGTAGGTTTTAAACTTCTGGCAAAAATTTTCACCTAAAGGAGAAATTAAGGGATAGATATTGGTATAAACCCACTCATTTAACCGCTGATACTGTACTCTATCTTCTTTAATTCGATGGAATAATGGCGGCTTTAAACCAGTAAGGACAATCCGCTGTAAAAACTCAAAGATCCCGCCTTCAATTATTTCAATCCAACTAAAACCATCGGTGGCTAAGGGTTCTTCACACTTGCCCAATACATAAGCGATTATCATCTTATGAGCCTGTTTATCCAGTTCGGTTAAATCGACAGTTCGGATCTGATCATTCCAGCGCTGCATGCTCGCCGCTTCATAAATTTTAAGGAGAAAAGGTTTTCGTATCATAGAGTATCCTTTTTAGCGGGGATTTTTTTTAAGCTGTCGTTTTGTGTCGTCGGAAAACTTTTTTAAAACAACCTGTTTTATCCCCGGCCGAACATCAGAAGCTTGGGATAATGTCCCTGATATCATTTGTCGATACAACGGGTAAACATCAATAATTATAAAAATTATCAGTACGAAAAAAGCAAAAATAAGCCCGGAAACAACTAACAACGCCCACCAATAGGGCAACAAAGAAATAAAAATTATCGCGATAACACTCACCGCCCCGACCACAGCGAGAGTAGCAATGAGAAAAACATCCATTTCATAAGTCGTGCTTTCCGCTGATTCGGCTATTTTTTTAACAAAAAACATAAATCATCCTCTTTAAGTTTGAACAATTTTAAGTCTATTATACCAAAATAATACTAGATTGAAAGATACAAAAACTAAAGGTATAATATGAGTAAGGAGTGATTATGTTTATCTACCCAGGCAAAATAGTCCGTGAATCACTGGAAAAGGTCTGTCAGGACTTCGAAATGACAAAAAGTTTATTAATAAAAAAGATTGTTTTCAATCCGGAAAAGGAGCATTATCTTATAACCCTAAACAACAATTCCCAACGTATCGTTGATCAAGAGCTCCTAAACTCCTATATCGAATCGGCAGGATTAAAAAACAGTCGACAAATAGCCGCCGCCCTTCTTCACTCCATAGATTTAGAACAAAGCGTACCGCAAGACTATGCCTCAAACCGCGGCGATGACTTCTGGGACGGTGAGGTTCAAGATGCTCTGGATTATTTAGAAGAAAAAAATAAAGGCAAAGACCAAGTTGAATACGATTTTTGATTTCAATAAAGTTAAACTATTATTTAACGGCTTCAGCCTGAACTGACTCAGCATAACCGGCGTACTTATCGGCTAATTCATATTTTCCAAGCTTATGGTAACTGTTCGCTAAAGATAGATATATAGCTCTATCCTTTTTCCCGAACTTAAGAGAATCGAGAAACGAATCAACAGCCGCTGAATAATTTTCTAATTTATAATAACTCAGCCCGAGATTATAAAGGATATCCTTGTCTCCTTCGTTAAGAGTCAAAGATTTTTTGTAACTTTCGATAGCTTTCTGATATTTATTCAGACGAAAATAAACATTTCCTAGATTAAAATAAAGTTTATAGTTTTGGCTATCACGTTTTATTGCCCGCCGGAAATGCCGAGCGGCTTTAAAAAGTGCGCCTTTTTTCTCGGCAAGATTACCCAAAGCAATTATTAAATTATAGCTATAACGGCTGTTCTTTATTTTTTTTGCCTGGTTCAACAGTTGCTGAGCTGATTTGATCTGGTCAGCCTCCAAATAAAGGTTAGCGAGGTTGATATAAGGATCAATTAGATTTTTATCAGATTCAATAGCCTTTAAAAAAAATTCCCGGGCAGCATCCTGATTGTTAGAATCATTAGCGATTAAACCCAAATTATTGTAAGCTTCCGAATAGCTATCATCTAAAATTATTGCTTTTTTGTAATGTTTGGAGGCGTCTTTTAAAAATCCGAGCTGATAATACACTGAGCCCAAGATAAGATGGGCCCGGGGATTTGAGCCGGATTTTTTAATCGCGTCCTTCATCAGGCTAATCTGGCTATTCCAAACCTGATTTCGAAAAACAGTAAAAACTGACAACAGAGCAATATAGTAAATTAATAAACTTAGCGCGGTTTTGGTCTTTAAATGCTTAAAAATTAGCGACGAAATAAAAATAGCAAAGCCGGCTGTCGCAAGATAGATCCGGTGCTCAAAAATAACAGTTGGTAAAGGAATAAAACTAGAAGTGGGAATTAAAGCGATGAAAAAGAAAAAAATCGAAAAACTTCTAAGGCGATTATTTTTTTTAAAAAGAAAAGCGTATCCGACAATAAAGGCCAATGTCCAAAAGGAAAAAATAACCCCAAGATCAAAAAACGTTTTGTAGCTGGTATAAGAATAATCAACTGTCTGGTTTACTGGCAGAAAAAGAAGCCGAATATAAGTCAGAATAACCCGCAACTGGGTAAAAAAATATGTTTTGACCTGATCCCCATCGCTGAGAAGTGAAATTAACGTCTGATAACGCCGTGAACTTAAAAAAATACAAAAAATTGAAAAAGACAAAATAATCAGAACAACTAACCAGGCCTTTTGATACTTGATAATATTTCTATGATTTTTCAACTTTATTTTATCAAAGATTAACATTTCGGTCATAAAAATCATTATCGGCAAGGACAAAATGGTTTCTTTTGCCGATAAGCCAAAATAAAAAAGAATTAAAGTCAAAACAAGGTAAAATCCATTCCTCCGCTGACGGCACAAAAGGTAGGTCAGATACGCCAACAGATAAAAAAAGGCGGCTAACACTTCCGACCGTTGCCAGATATAGGTTACCGCTTGAGTCTGTATCGGATGAACAAGAAAAATCAGGGCACTGGCTAAAGCTATTTTTTTTCGGTAACGATAGTTTTCGCTGTTTCTTAAGCCCGGGCTTAAGAAAAGCAGTTTAACTACCAAAAATAGCAAAAAGCAAACACCGGCATGAAAGATAAGATTTACAAGATGATAGGAAAAAGGATTTAGGCGGCTATAACGATAATTTAAGGCAAAAGTAATATAGGTAATTGTTTTCCTTCCCGGAGAAAGAAAGAATTTTTTCAGACTAGGAAGCTTTTCTATTCGCGGGTTATTAATAATAAAATCATAATCATCAAACTGAAAAGGTGAGTTTAGGCTGTTAGCATAAACAATACCCCCCAGCAATAAGATCAAAATCAAAGCTGAACGCCAATCAGTAAAATTATTTTTTTTCATAACTTTTAAATTATATCATATTTAGAGTCATAAATCTTGATAGAAATACCGATTTAATTTATACTGGTTATTTCTTAATCCAATGTTATAATGATGTAAACCTAAGAAAAAGATGACTCAAGAACAAGAAAAAGATAAAACGATCGGATTTGATTCAATCATCACTCTAATTATCCGCTGGTGGGTCTTAATCCTGGCGATTACCGCTTTTTTTGTTATCAGTGCTTTAATCTATACCTTACTGCCGCCGAAACAGTACCAGGCTCAGGCGAAGCTTTCTTTTACTCAAAACCGCAACAACAAATATAGTATTGGAGACTCAAACCTGTCCCTTCATGCCGCGCTAATCTTATCACCTGATAACCTAAACCAAGTTGCTGAAAAAATCGGAATAGATAAAACTATCAGCATTCGTCAACTGAAAGAAAAGATTTCGCTGTCGGTCAATCAGAAAGAAAAAACGATAAGCGTCTCAGCTAAAGATATTATCCCGGAAAAAGCTCTGGAATTAGCCAACGCGATTGTTGAATCATACGTCAAAAAAAACCACAACAGCGTAAACGAACAGTTTGATGACCAAATCGAAACTCTCGAAAAACAAAAAACTGATATCAACGAATACCTTCTAAAATTAGAATCCGAGATGATCGGGTTTAAGCAGTCCCATGACTTAATCGCAAAGCGCAACCAAAAAAATTACCTTGATTCGGTTATTCAAAACACAAAGAACAACCTTTACACCGACAAACTTGAATTAGCTGCCTCAGATAATATTGTTAAAATGCTTATCGAAGAAATGAAAACTCACCAGCAATATCAAAAAAACAAAAACGAATCTTCGTTGCTGGACTATGATGACTTAAAGAAAAAACTGATTGAATTTAAGATAAAAAGCACCGCCCTCAAAGCTAAAGTAGACTATCAGGAAGCCAAGCTCGAGGAAAATGAAAAAAAATCATTTAAGATCGTTGAAACCGTTGCTGATATTCAAAGGAACTTAACTCCAATACAAAGAGAAAAAAAAACCTACCTTAAAAACTTCAACAAGATCAATGAAAGGCTTGATTTAATAAAATGGCAGAACCAGCAGATGATTTCTGAAGTAAAAATTTTAAATTATGCCGTTTTAACCTTTAATTCAAAGGCCAAAGTCGGAAGAATCTTATTAGTCTGGGGATTTTCCGGTTTTTTAATTGGCATCTTTATCGCTTTAACCTTGACGAGCTATCAAAACCTGAAAAAACAGACTAGCCGCCGGATAAAACAATCTTGACCAGCTTAAGTTTAGCGTTTTGCGATTTTTTTTCTGCAAACAAGATAAAGCGACATCCCCCACAAACTGCCTAAGGCGTTAAAAAGGATATCACGATTATCGTAGTACCGGTAAGGCAATATAAGCTGAAACAGCTCATCACTAAAGCTGACAAATAAACAGAATAAAA
>JAQTSA010000186.1 GCA_028711575.1 Candidatus Omnitrophota bacterium
CCACATCAGCCTTCATTTATCTCATCCATGATTATTTTCAATTTCAAGGCTTGGCCCCATTATTCGTCGAGCCTCCTGGAATTTTTTAGTTATTTCATAAATAACTATACGAAATCGTCATATTCCCACAATTAGCACATTTATATGCTTGTGGTTTGGTGGCTAATTCTTTACCCTCAATGGATTTATCAAATTTTTGCTCCCACTTTATTTCCTTCATTTCTCCCTTCTTGCAAGACGGACATATTCTTTTATTTTTAATAATGTCCGCCGTTGTAAGGGCAAGGGTACTAGTAGTCGGTGATGCATAAAGTTTAGTTATATCCTCTGAGTCTATCGTAAATTCTTTCTTTAAATCGTCCACGATCTCGTTTGTAGCTTCCCATAAATCTAGCTCAACTTCTTTGCATCTTATCTTTTTCAGGCTTGGAATGATTATCAACGAAAATAAAAATCCTATCAATATCATCGAATAGGCATCCACAACTGCCGAAAAAAACGAAAAAGTATGTATAAATAAAATAAATAATGTAATTAAACCAACAAATATAAGGTATAGAATTTTTAGTT
Organism: Candidatus Omnitrophota bacterium; assembly: GCA_028711575.1. Classification (GTDB taxonomy): domain Bacteria; phylum Omnitrophota; class Gorgyraeia; order Duberdicusellales; family 4484-171; genus JAQTSA01. The sequence continues at coordinate 571 of JAQTSA010000186.1, forward strand.
TCTTCATATTTTTACCCCCTAAATTATATCATGCTTTGTTTTGAAATTATTCTGATACATAACGCCTTGAAACTTGCGAAATTATTTTAATTTTCAGCTTTCAGTGCCTGACCCCGTTATCCCTAAAGCATCAAGTGCGTTCAAATAAATCATCAACAGGATCTTCCATGGCTTCTCCGCCTCCCGAATAACCATCGTAACCCCAGTCAGGATCGTGCCCTTCATCAAAGCTGGAAACAACTTCATCAAGATCTACACTCTTTATTATATCTTTTATGTCTATACCCAGACTATCTATAACCGATAAAGGGAAATCATCAATCAAAGAATTGCCTATTGTGGAAATTCTATCGCTAAGCTTATTATAATCTATACCCACCTCATAATCATCTGGGCCTATCTGAGATACGTCATTATAATCTGATGGATCAAGAGAAGCTATCTCTGTATCTAACGCTGAGGCAAGATAAGAATCAAAATACTCTTTTAATTTTGATAGCATGACTTCATCCTGGATGGAATACTTTTCGATAAAAAAAGCTAACTGTTCAATCTCTAAATCACCCAACAAATACTTCTCGCCTATAAGTTTAAATAAAAAATCATATGATACAATTTTCAAATCATTTTTAAATTGTATTATCAATTCTAAAAATTTTGACAACTCTTTTATTTCAAGCGGACAAGAAATGATTCTATTTAGTATGGAAATAATCTTATTTGTTTTTGAACTATTGTCTTTTAAAAAATACGCTATAACTATTAAATAATCATAACTCTTGTTCTGAATTAAAGCATCATCAAAAATGGCTAGTTTCAATTTTAATAATTCTGTCGATGATATCATTCCTCCTTTTTCAAAAGACATAATTGACTCCAAGGAACGAATAGATTCTAAAGATTTAAAAATTACGATTAAATCGTCTATATCCTTTATGTACTCAGCCAAAACATAATCCGCAATTGATGGGTTAAACAGTGAATAGAAAAACCCATCCTGAGATTGGGTCCTATTTAAAAACGAACTAGTAGCTAAGCTGGCGACAGAACTGAAATCATTAGCCACATTAGTCTGGGAAGTAATTGCACCTAGATTTTTCATTCTTGAAAATGATAGACGTAATGCCTCTTCTTTGATTGACCCCCCATTGAAAACCGTCAGAAGAACTAACGCTCTAACGCTCTGGTTATTTTGTTTTTTAAAACAAAGGTCCCAGATATCTTTGGGATTATTTAAGGTTGCCTGTATATACTTCCAATAGTCGGCTGGCTTTTCAACAGTAATCCGCTCTATATCAGTAATAAACTCAATTAGCCTGGGATTAAAATTATGATGCGCAATAATACCTTGGTATCTCTTATCTTTATAGATCTCATCAATAAAGCTCTCGCTCAATTTACTATGCCAAATATGATTATATAATATCTTTGCCTTATCCATCTTGCACAATCCTTCAATAGTCAGCAAAAACTCATTTTTTCTGAGTTTACTATTTGCAAAAATACTACTATAAGATATACCATTGTTTAATATATTGGTTCGGGACGTTAGTATAAAAAGCTTTAAATCATCTGCGTGCACCCTATCAATGAATTTAACAATATGCGAGTCTTTTTTGTTCTCTACTGCTTCGAAATAATTACTCCCTAAAAAATCATCAAAATAAAAAATTTGTTTCTTCTCCTTAGAAAAAATAGCTTCTGCTTCGCTCAAAGACTCCTCTATATCTATAAATTCGTAACCTTTAGACATAAAGTAAAGACAAAGATTTTCTGCAAGAGTTGTCTTTCCAATACCGGGCTCACCCGATATGATTAAAACATTGTTTTCCTTCAAAAGTTTCAATGCCTTATTGTGATTTTCAGTTTGAACATATTTTAATGCTTTTCTCTCAATCTGTTCAAATTCATGCCTGCTTCTCCCAAGAATAGCTTTATTCATAAATTCTCTCAATACTACAGTGCTGGATATCCATAATTTAAAGTGTTTCTCTTCTATCTCTTGGTGTTGAGATAGCAAGCCATTTAAATCTTCTTGCCCATAGATATCATTCTCTATCTTTATGTGTGGATAAAAAATAGAATAGATCTCTTTTTTGTTTTCCCTAGATAGTGGCAATGATGTAACCAAGATATATCTGGCAGGAGACAAAATTGACACCTTTGTCTTTTCTATGTTTTTTAATTTAGATATTAACCCACTATAGCCCGTTTTAAGATAATGCTTACATTGAACTATAGTTTCTTTTCCGCCATTCGAAAAAAATCTTCCATCGACACCCTTATCTTTACCTGGCTTAAAACGCTCAATTCTTATGCCTAAATAAGCAGATAAAAGGTCAGCCGCTAATGTTTCAAATTCCTTATCATTTAATTGTGCAAAATCGTAATTATTCATTTTGGTAATTTAATAAAAAATTAAAAAAGCGTCGGTTTCCCG
>JAQTSA010000054.1 GCA_028711575.1 Candidatus Omnitrophota bacterium
CTTTTTGAATTGGTCCGCTTGGGCCAACAGGAGAATGAGAAGTTGTCTTCCTGCTTTATTATGGATTAACATAAGTATATTATTAATTAAAAACCGTTCACTATCAAGTGAACATTATACGAGGAGAAACAATGAAAAAAACGAATCCCGAAATAAGTAAACTAATGAAAGCTTATAACAACAGCGAATTTTTAAATAGCCCCCAAGCGAGAATAATACGAATCCTTACCGAAATGATAGAACCACAAGCCCGGTTTTATAAATATAAAATCAAAAATACTATTGTTTTTTTTGGTTCAGCCCGGACCCTTTCTCGAAAAAAAGCCTTAAAAGATCTATCGGCGATAAAAAGTAAAATATCCATTTCAAAAAAACAGTCAGCTGAAATATCAAAAGAAATAATCTTAGCCGAACGGCGACTTGAGATGTCGCGTTACTACGAAGACGCCTTAAAGATATCAGAAGAATTAAGCCGTTGGTTTAAATCACTTGAACAACAAAAAATATTCTTTTCAATCTGTTCCGGCGGCGGCCCGGGAATAATGGAAGCAGCCAACCGCGGGGCCAAAAATGCCAAAGCAAAATCTGTTGGCCTTAACATCAGCCTGCCAATGGAACAAAATCCTAATAAATATCAAACAAAAGAATTAGCCTTAGAGTTTCACTACTTCTTTATCCGAAAATTCTGGTTTTGCTACCTGGCTAAAGGCTTAATTATTTTTCCCGGCGGATTTGGAACTCTTGACGAGCTATTTGAACTGTTGACCCTGATTCAGACAAAAAAGACAAAAAAACATATGCCAGTTGTTCTTTACGGAAGTAACTATTGGAAAAAAGTGATCAATTTCGAAGAAATGGTCAAATGGCAAATGGTATCACCCAAAGATCTGAAACTCTTTAAAATAATTGATTCCGTACCGGAAGCGGTTGATTACCTTAAAAAAGAATTGTCAATCCACCATTTCAAAAAGAAAAAGTACTGAAACCTTAACTCAGCGGCAAACTGATAAAAAACTCCGCTCCTTTTCCGGCGGAAGAATTGACTCTGATATCACCCTGATGATTCTTAATCAGCCCCTGGCAAACAAATAATCCTAACCCAACGCCCGAATCCTGTTTAGTACTGAAGAAAGGATCAAAGATATGGCTTAAATGATCAGGGTCTATTCCTCGTCCGGTATCCTTTACGGAAATATCTATCTTCTCGGCACTTAAGGCCGTGCTAACTCTGACCCATCCGCCTTGATTCGTATTTTCCAGAGCATTTAAAAGTAAATTTAAAACTACCTGATGCAGCTGCTGCGGCCAACCCAGGATAACTATTGGACGGGCATCAAAATCAAGTCTTAAATCGACGCCTTTCATCTCAAACTGATTCTGTACCAATTTAGCGACTTTACGTATCAGCCCATTCAACTCAAGAGAACTTTTAGTTTTTTCAGAACCCCGGTAAATATCAAGCAGTTGACCAACAATACTGCCAATTTTACAAATATTTTCTTTTACAAAATCATAATTAGAAAGTAGTTTACTTTTTCCTGACAATCCCGGCTTTAACAATTCAAGATGGGTAACAATACCTTGGAGCGGATTATTTATTTCATGAGCGATACTCGCCGCTAAACGCCCGGTAGCAGCAAGGCGTTCGGCCTGGACCAACTGCTGAGTTCTTAACTTAACTAACTTTTCCAGATGTTCCTTGTATTCCTTGAGTTCAGCAACCGCTTTTTTCCGATAAGTAATATCCAAAGCCGTAAAAGTAACTCCGCGCGACAGATCTTTTTGGTCAATTGGCGTAGAACTTAAAAGAACATCAATTATCTTACCGTCCTTACGTTTCCAGCGGGTTTCAACGGTACCTGTGCCTTTTTCTTCTATTTGTTTATACTTGTCGGTACCAACATCAGAAAACTCCTTCTCAGAAGGATAAAAAATCCTGGCGCTCTTACCTATCAGCTCATGAGATTGGTATCCGGTAATTTCACAAACTCGATCATTGACCTGCAAAACACATCGATTACAAATAAGTCCAATACCGGTAGGAGCGGCCCGGAAAATACTTTTAAGTGTCTGTTCGCTGTTTCTTAAAGCTTCTTCAGCTTTTTTTCGTTCGATTTCAGCCTCAAACCGATAAGCATAAAGCTGAAGCACCGTTTTTATAACACTGACTTCATCAATCGGTTTAGAAGAAAGAACAACAATAAAACCAACAACCTTAGCTTGAGAATCTTTTAAAGCTATTCCGATATAACCTTCGATTTTATTTATTCGCGAAAAATTGTCATTAGGGAAAAGCCCCGCGACACCAGAGCCATAACAACAATCTCCCGATACAAAGATCTCGCCACAGGGAGTATCGTCAAGATTATAACTAAAATTCGGCCTTATTTTACCTCTGGCGCAAACAGCTAAAGTCGTCGCCTTTTTTTTATTTAAGTTATCTAATTCAGAAACGAATGCGAAATCAACATTTATATTTTTTACCAGGTTTTTTACAAGATTTTCATAAAAGCCCTTTCCCAAGGCAGCTTCACTTTTAATTAAACTAAGTACGGCGTTATCCGCTCTTAGCCGCTCGCTAACATCCCGGAGTATACAATGAGCACATAAAAAATTACCGTCGGAATCACACTCTACCTTACCATGAATATTTACACTTATCTTTTTTTGATCTTTTCGCAGAAAGTCAAAAATAATATCGTTTGCTTCTCCTTTTTTCTTTAAGCGATTAAACTTCTGGACGAAATCTCCGGAACTTTTTTGGCTTAAAAATCCGCTAAACGGTTTTCCAAGCACCTCAGACCTGCTATAGCCGGTCATAAGACTCCAGGCCGGATTGATATCAAGAAAACAACCGCTTTCAGATAACGACTGATAACTTAACGGCGAACGGTTGTAGAAATTTCGAAACCGTTCTTCACTCAGTTTCAGAGCCTTTTCCGATTGAACCCTCAAAAGGACCTCGCCGATTTGATTGGCGATACTCTCCATTAAATCCCGGGCATTAACTGGAATATCACTGTCGCTGTGCGAAGAAAGGTTCAATGCCCCAACAACCGTTGACATAACATTAATCGGAATAACAGCTAAAGAGGTTAAATGCTCCCTTTGGATTATTTGGCTTCGCTTAGTGATCATCAAATTGTGTTTACTGTAAACCGGCTTACCGGCCATAACAATATGATACTGCTGGTCTTTAGCTCGATACTTTTTTACTTGTTTTACAAATGATGGTGTCAGGCCCCGGCAAGCGACTAATTCAAGACTATTCGTTAAGCTGTCAAAAATATAAATCCCTCCGCTATCAACATTTTCAATTTCAAGTAACGAATCTAAAATACAATCCAGAGCCTGCTGAAAATCGGAAATCCCTGAAAGCTTTATGCTCAAATTTGTCTGAATCCGGGAAATGCAATCTGAAGATACCCTCTCGGTTATATCCTGAATAACAATAAAAAGAGCTTTTTCGTTTTCATATTCGATGACATTAGAGCGGGTCTGGCAATTTAAAATAGCGCCTTTTTTGGTAACTAACTCAATTATTTTTTTAATAACTGCCGGTCTTTTGTTTTGAATTTTTAAGTATTTTTTTTCAACAGCGCTTTTATCCTCTGTTTTAATTAACTTAAAAACATCAAGGCCTTTTTTTATGTCAACATTACTATATCCAAAAAGTTTCGTAAAGGCCGTATTAACAAAAACATGCTTATCTTTAGAAACAATCGCGACCGCCTGAGGAAGAAGATTCAGTAAAGCAAAATCGGATTTACTTATTTTAATCATAGAAAAATTAGCTATAAAAGGTCTTCGACTGTTTTGAAAAGGACTTGGCTGTCTACCGGCTTAGCTATGCAACAGTGAGCCCCGGCAGCTTTAGCTTTTTGGAAATTATCTTTTGAAGGATATCCGGTAAGAACAATAATCTTTGTTTTTTTTAATGTTGGCGATTCTTTTATATATTGGCAAACTTCAAAACCATCAAGTTCAGGCATTCTTAAATCCAGTATCACAATATCCGGGCACTTTGATTCCAAAAAAACCCCGGCCATAAAAGCATTATGGACAGAATCAACATCATAACCGCGAGACTCAAACAAATCACAGAGTCCAAGACGAATCGCTTTATCATCATCGACTATCAAAATTCTGGTTTTATTAGTTACAGTCATATGATAAGCCTTTAAGAATCTGTCAAGGTCGTCCTTTCTTATCCGGCGGTGACCGCCTTTAGTCTTATAAGCTTTCAATGAACCGTCATTAATCCAATTAACAACAGTATTCATTGTTACGTGGCAAATCTTTGCGACTTGATGTGTAGTCAACACTTTTGTATTCATTTTTTCTATCTATATTAAACTTAGAATTCCCCGGCCGGTTAAAAAACAGTTTTTAGATTATTTAAGTTATTGCAGCTTTTTATGTTAAAATTTTATAGCAAAAACTTTTGATTGTCAACGTTTTTTTCCCTATGCGTCCTTAGGCTTTTATGGAAAAATTTTAAAAAAATAGAGTTCCTGGCATTCGTTTAACGCTGAATTCGATACAAAAAGCCAGCCCAATCACCATTTTTCATACTTTTACAGCAGATTAAGTCTTTTTTTGCGAACCTTTTCTTAAAAGAGCTTGAATTTTTTAACGATATTCCGGAAACTGCCAAATACTTTCCGGTTTTTACAAAACTTAAAAGCTTATCCTGTAAAGATATTAAATCTTCGGTCAACAAATTCGCGGCAACGAAATCAAACTGCCCCCAAGAACCACTTAAGTTTAAAAAATCAGCCTGGTTAACTGAAATATTTTTGCAATTATTAGTTTTAACATTTTTTCTCGCGGTAAGAACCGAGGCTTTGTCAATGTCAACGGCTCTAACTTTTAAAAAACCGTATTTCTCAGCCAAAATAGATAAAATACCGGTACCACAACCAACGTCCAAAAGGCTTAAACACTCTTTCTTTTTTAGTTTTATGAACTCAGCCATAATTTTTGTGGTAGGATGCGTTCCGATACCAAAAGCAAGTTCAGTAGAAAGATATATTTTTTTAAAATTTTTTAAAGATAGGTCTGATCGGTCATAAGGAACTACCGTAAAGTCTTTAGTTATCTTAAACGGCATCAATCCCTCTTTCCAGCAGTTTTTCCAGTAACGATCTTCTAAAAAACTTACTTGAGGCCTGCAATCCTTTAAGTTTAAAACTGATATAATTTTTTTAAGTAATTTAACAGTTTGATAGTTTTGAAAGAACAGAACAATAGATTCTTCAGAGCAAGTTGATTCCTCGACAATATCCGCAAGTTTAATTCCGATACCTAAGGATAACAATTCACTGACAACTTTATCCAACTCAAGTCTATTTTTTTTGTTTGTTGAAACGGAAATTTTATACATACAATTATTATATTACGCAAATTTTTATACAGGAATATCTTTTATGAAAAAATAGCGATTTTTATTTTTTGTGTTATTATGCCTTATTATGTTACTTAAAATAGCCCAAATTGTTTATCCCGGTAAAAGCTTCGGTATTTTCAGGGATAAAGCTTTATTTACCGACGAAGGCTTACCGGGAGAATTAGTTGAAGTGGAAATAATTCAGGACAAAAAAGATTTTTTTAACGCCAAAACCATAAAAATCATTAAAGCTTCAGAATATCGGGTAAAAGAGAAATGTTCTCACTATAAAGTATGTTCACCCTATCAGATAATCGATTACCCTAACCAGCTAAAGATAAAAGAGTCTCAACTTCGGGAAATGTTTTCAAAAAAATTAAACTTATCAGACTTATCAATAAAGGTCATTCCCTCACCCTTAATCTGGGGATACCGCAACAAAATAAACTTAAAATTGGCCGAAATCAACGGCGTTTATCGTTTAGCCTACAACCAGCCCGGTAAAGACAAAGAGTTCTATCCAATTGATAAATGCTGGTTATCACCGGATTTGGTCAATGATTTTATTGAGGAACTATCATTATCTTTGCAGGATATAGCATCTGAAACAATTAAGGAAGTTACTATCCGTAATAACATCGAAAACGATATCTTGTTATCAATTAACTTAGATTCACTCGCCGATTTCGCGAGAATACAAAAAGTATTGCCCAAACTATCAATTAACTTTAAACAAAGTTCGGGAGTATGTTTAGTTAAAAACCAATTCGGCTCACATCAAAACATTCTCTGGGGAAAAAACAACTTAAAACACCGGATTTACGAAACCGACTACTTTATCGGCAGCGAGTCTTTTTTCCAAGTTAACTCGCTGATTTTAAAAGATTTGTTAGAAGATATAAACAGTCTTATAGAAAAAAATAAATTCAAAACTTTAGCTGACCTTTACTGCGGAGTTGGAACTTTCGGCTTAGCCTTTGCTAAAAAGGTAAAAACAGTTCTTGCCGTAGAACTAGATGAGAGCAATATCTTTTTCCTAAAGAAAAATATCACTGCCAACAATATTGAAAACTGCCTAGTCAGCCAGCAATCGGTTGAAACCTGGACAAAAAACATTAAAGAACATAAGATTGACCTGGCGATAATTGACCCGCCGCGAGACGGACTTAAAGAAAAGATCTCTTCGAATTTAGCTCATTCAAACATACCAAATATACTATATCTTTCCTGCGGCGCCTCAACACTGATAAGAGACTTAACTATTTTGAAACGAGGCTATAAAATAGAATCAATTTCCTTTTATGATTTTTTTCCCCAAACCGGACACATCGAAACTCTAGTTTTCTTAAAAAAGAAATGAAAGGGTAAAATACTTAGCGAAGCTTTTTTAATATATCATCCTGGATTAAACCATTAGAAGCAACAATATAGGAAGGCTGGTAAAAATCAACCGGCAATCCTCTTTTATCCGTCAAGAAGCCGCCGGCTTCTTCAAGAATTAATTTTCCGGCTGCATAATCCCAAGGGCTTAATCGAAACTCCCAAAACCCGCTGGCCCGCCCGCAAGCGACGAAACACAGATCCAGTGCCGCTGAACCTAAACGGCGAACACCAAGAATTCCGGCCTCAAAAAAAGTCTCGATATTTGCTAAGGTATCCTTCATATCTTGGCCCCGGTCATAATAGAAACCAGTTATCAGCAAAGAATTTTTAAGAGTTTTTTGACCCGACACATTAATAGCTTTACCGTTTAGAAAGGCCCCTTTACCTTTCTCGGCGTAAAACAACTCATCACGAGTCGGGTCATAAATAACGCCCAAAACTAAGTCCGACTTATAAGCCAAGGCTATTGAACTGCAAAAAATAGGAAGTTTACAGGCAAAGTTGTTTGTTCCGTCAAGCGGATCTATTATCCAGGTGTAATCGGAATCGGTTTCTGGGTATTTTTTTTCTTCAGCCAAAAAATTGTGATCAGGAAATTCCGACTTTATAATCTCAATAATAGCCGCCTCCGACTCAAGATCCGCGACAGTTACAAGATCAAAAGCAGTTGATTTCGTTTCAATCTTAAATTCGGAATTAAAATATTTAAGCTGAATTTCTCCTGCCGCCCGGGCGGCACGAAAAGCTAAATTAATATAATTCATTACTTATCCTTAGCTTATAAAAAAGTTAAAACTCATTGTATTATAAAAACCAGGAACTTCAACTAAAAAATGTTAAACATAATTTTTTGAACTAAAAGAATTTTATCTTCAGCCTCAAGGATATAAACGCAGCTAATCTTTGTTATCGGCATCGAGCCTTTCGGGATGATGCCTAACTATCGTTGAGTTAATCATATAGATAACATCACTGGCGATATACGAAGCGTGATCACAGATACGCTCTAAATGACGGGCAACCAATAACAACGGTATCGCCCTTGGAGCAAGAGTACCGTCTTTAACAATATAGTCATACATCAGTTCATCGTAAATTAAGTTTCGGATAGAATCAGCTTCCTCATCCTGGAAGATGACACTTTTAGCTAATTCCTCGTTTTTGTTGACAAAAGAGTCTATCGAATTCTTCAACATTATCCTGGCAATTTCACCAAGCCTTGGAATATCGATTAAAGGTTTTAAAAGCGGCTTATCGGCAAGCTCAATAACCCGTTCAGCGATATTCTCGGCCAAATCAGCTATTCGTTCAAGTTCAGCGTTAATTTTCATCCCAGTAGTGATAAAACGAAGATCCGACGCCATCGGTTGACGCAGTGCCAACAGTTCAAGCGATTTCTCCTCGATAATAAGTTCTAACTCATCAATTTTAGCGTCTTCATCAATAATCTCATTAGCCAATTTGGTATCCTGCTTCTCTAAAGCTTCAATCGACTTGTAAATAGCCGTTTCAGTCAAAGCGGCAAGTTTCAACAGTTCTTTTTTGAGTTCGTTTAAATCGGTATCAAAGTGTCTTTCCATATCATATACTCCTCTGTTTTTTCTTTAGACTCCAAATCATAATTTTTATTATCCAAACCTTCCAGTCACATAATCTTCGGTTATCGTCTTTGACGGATTCCTAAAAATCTTAGCAGTTAAATCATATTCGATTAACTTACCTAACATAAAAAAAGCGGTATAATCCGATATCCGAGCGGCCTGCTGCATATTATGAGTGACAATTACTATTGTATATTTTTCTTTCAATTTCTGGATAAGCTCTTCAATTTTTAGGGTAGCCGTTGGATCAAGAGCTGAAGCCGGTTCGTCCATCAATATTACCTCCGGCTCAATCGCTAAAGTTCGGGCAATGCAGAGACGCTGTTGTTGGCCGCCGGACAAAGTTAAGGCGCTCTTTCCCAGCCGGTCCTTAACCTCATTCCAAAGGGCGGCATCTTTAAGACTTTTTTCCACCTTACCTGACAGATAAGACCTATTCGTTAAACCATTAACAACCAGACCATAAGCCACATTATCAAATATCGATTTTGGAAACGGGTTCGGTTTTTGAAAAACCATACCAACTTTTTGCCTAACCTCAACTACATCGACTTTTGGATTATAGATATCCTTCCCATCAAGAAGTATTTGGCCTTCGATACGAGTATGCGGTATCAAATCGTTCATTCTATTGATTAACCTCAGCAAAGTTGACTTGCCACATCCGGAAGGGCCGATAATTGAAGTAACCATCTTGTCATAAATATCGCATTTTATATCGAAAAGCGACTGTACCCTACCGTAGAAAAAATTAACATGATTAACTTTAACTCTAACTTTGTAATCCATATTTACTCCTTTGCACTCCTCTAATTATTACGGCAACGGCCGATATCACTAAGACAATTATCAGTAAGATAAAGGCGCAGCCATAGGCAATATCCTTCTGCTGAGCGGGATGTACGCCTTCGGTCATTAAAGCGTAGATATGATACGGCAAAGCCATCACTTCATCAAAAATCGATTTCGGATAACCCCGTTTATAAAACGTCGCGGCAGTAAACATTATCGGCGCTGTTTCCCCGGCAACACGTCCAATACTTAAAATCACTCCGGTCATAATCCCCGGCAAAGCGCTGGGAATAACTATTTTTTTTATTGTCTGCCATTTAGTCGCCCCCAAAGCGAGTGACGCTTCACGGTAAGACTGAGGAATGGCCAGTAATGCCTCCTGAGCCGCGGAAATAATACTGGGTAGGACCATAATTCCTAAGGTCAAGGAACCAGAGAGAATTGAAACTCCAAAATTAAGAAACTTAACAAATACCGCCAAACCGAACAAACCAAAGACAACTGAAGGAACACCGGCTAAGTTGTTAATGCTGATCCTGACAATATTGACCACAAAACTTTTTGGCGTATATTCACAGAGGTATATAGCACAAGCTAAACCAATCGGCAAAGAAAAAATGATTGCCCCAAGAGTCAGATATAATGTGCCGATAATCGCCGGTGCAACCCCGCCTTGAGTCATCGCCTTTCGGGGAACAGCAGTCAAAAATTCCCAGGATATAATTCTAAAACCGCGGCTGAAAATAAAGTATAACAAAACAGAAAGAAAAAATATTGTCACCGTCACCGCCAATGACAAAAAGAAAAAACCTAAACTTTGATTTATTTTTTTTCTCATCGGCCTATCCCCAGTTTAACTCTAAACCGCCTGCTTATTAATTCGGCGGCAATGTTAAAGAGTAAAGTGAAAAAAAACAAAATCAAACCAATCGCGAACAAGGCGCTGTAATGAGCGCTGCCAAAAACAGTTTCGCCCATTTCAGCGGCAATGGTTGATGTCATTGGCCTGACCGGGGCAAAAAAAGATGAAAAAGAATTCGGCATTACCGCGGCACCTCCGGTAACCATCAAAACCGTCATAGTTTCGCCCACCGCCCTTGACATACCCAAAATAACAGCAGTTGATATGCCCGATCCGGCGGCCGGGATAACTACTTTGGTCAAGGTCTGCCAACGGTTTGCCCCGACAGCAAAACTGGCTTCACGAAAACTTTTAGGCACAAAACCTAAAGCGTCTTCGGCAATACTACAAACTGTAGGTGTTGCCATTATTCCAAGGATCAGGCTGCCAGTAAAAGCAGTCTGTCCCACTGGAAGATTAAGCGTCTCCTGTAATAGCGGCGCGACAATAACCATCCCAAAGAAACCATAAACGATAGAAGGAATTCCGGCTAAAATCTCAATTAATGGTTTTAATACCGACCTAACCCGATAAGAAGCTAGTTCATTTAGAAACAAGGCGCTCCCCACCCCTAACGGTACACAGACAAACAATGCCCCAACAGTGACCATTATCGAAGCTAATGCTAAAGGCAATATCCCATATTCCGGAGGATCAAAGGTTTGGTACCAGGCCTGGCCAAACACGAAACTAAACAATTTTACATGCTTAAAAATCGGTAACCCTTCTTTAAAAAGGATTAACATTATCCCAACTAAAAAAGCAAGTGAAGTGAAAGCTAATAAGCTAAATACCCAATGATAAATTTTTTCTATTGACCTTGATTTTGGTTTAAACATCGCCGATTATTTCAGGTTTATTTTTCCCCATAAGTCCAATAGGGATTTTCACCCCTATTGGACCAATGCGGAGGGAATTAATGAGCAAGACCTTTTACTTTAAACCAACGTAACCATTCTCTTCAGCTAAACGTTGCCCGGTCGCGCTTAAAACAAAATCAATATATTCTTTCACTAACCCTTTAGGTTGGCCGTTGGTGTACATGAATAACGGACGGGAAAGAAGATATTGACCGGAAAGAACCGTTTCTTTTGAAGCGACAACGCCATTAACGGTAACAGCTTTTACACTATCGCTGACATAGCCTAACCCGACATAACCGATCGCGCCAGGGGTTTTAGATACTGTGGTCGATACTGCCTGATTAGAAGCCTGTAACAATGAATCGGAACGGGTTTTAGCCTTATTTAAAGCCAAACTCATAAAAGCCTCATATGTCCCGCTGGCTGTATCTCTTGATACTACGACTATCTTTCCACCGGCCATTCCAAGCTGGGACCAGTCAGAAAACTTCCCGGTATAAATGTCCTTCAACTGCGCCTTACTCAGCTCGGTTATTTTATTGGAAGGATGAACTATCACCGCGATACCGTCCATCGCGACCACATTTGCTTTTGGTTTTACGCCCATTGAAACTGCCAGCTCAAGTTCTTTATCTTTTATCGGCCTTGAAGCGTCGCCGATATCAGCTGTTCCGTCAAGAATTGAAGCAATACCTACACCTGAACCGCCGCCGCCGACAGAAATTGAAGCGCCAGGATTTAAATCCATAAACTCTTCGGCACAAGCCTGAGCAATCGGCAACACAGTAGTCGAACCTTTAATTGTAATTGACTCTGCCGACGCTGTTAAGCCAAAGCTCGCCAGCACGATTAAAGCCAAGACCATTAACCTCGATTTTTTCATTTTATATCTCCTCGTATAATGTTCACTTGATAGTGAACGGTTTTTAATTAATAATATACTTATGTTAATCCATAATAAAGCAGGAAGACAACTTCTCATTCTCCTGTTGGCCCAAGCGGACCAATTCAAAAA